>JBJOFM010000211.1:0-7726 GCA_046048755.1 Bacteroidota bacterium
AACAATATCTCCATTCTTTAATACGTGATGCAAGGGTACGAGTTTGTTGTTCACTTTGGCACCTAGACAGCGTTTTCCTACTTCGGAGTGGATGGTAAAAGCAAAATCTAATGCGGTGGCACCGGTACTAACCGCTTTAACGTCTCCTTTGGGAGTGAAAATGTAGATTTCCTCACCCAGTAAACTACTGCGAAATTCACTAACCAAGTCCAACGCGTTTAAGTCGTTATTGGAAAGTGTTTCTTTCACCGCATTCAACCAATTGTCAAATGCGTCATCTTGCGGTGTATTCCCTTCTTTACTTCCTGCTTTATACCTCCAATGTGCTGCTAGTCCCCGTTCGGCAATGTCGTCCATGCGTTTGGATCGAATTTGAACTTCAACCCATCGGCTTTTTGGTCCCAACACTGTGGTGTGTAAAGCGCTGTAACCATTGCTTTTAGGATGACTCAACCAATCACGCAGTCTGCTACTGTGGCTTCGATACATATCGGAAACGATAGAGTATACCTTCCAACAATCGGCTTTCTCTAGATGTAACGGAGAATCCACAATTACACGAATCGCAAAAGCATCGTACACCTCTTCGAACGGTATATTCTGCTTTTTCATTTTTTGGGCGATACTGAAAATACTCTTTGGCCTGCCTTTAATTTCAGTAATTGTTAATCCGGAATTGTCCAATTCTTCTTTTAAGGGTTCGATGAATTCTCGAATGTACCGCTGCCTTGAATTCTTGGTTTCTGCTAATTTTACGGAGATTTCTTTGTAAGTTGAAGGTTCGGTGAATTTAAATGCCAAATCCTCAAGCTCTACTTTAATTGCATTAAGTCCTAATCGATGCGCCAAAGGAGCATAGATATACATGGTCTCCGAGGCAATTTTAAGCTTCGTGTTTTCCGAAACTGAACCCAAGGTCCTCATATTATGCAGACGATCGCAAAGTTTAATGAGAATAACACGGAGATCTTCCCCCAAGGTGAGTAACATCTTCTTGAAGTTCTCCGCTTGGATGGAAGCCTCTTTATCTACGTTTTCAAAAACCGTAGAAATTTTGGTTAGACCATCAATAATTTCAGCCACTTTGGGACCAAACTTTCGTTCAATATCCTCTAAGGTGATGTCGGTATCTTCTACCACATCGTGCATTAATGCGCAAACCGCACTGGTTACACCCAACCCCAATTCACCTACGGCAATTTGCGCAACCGCCAAAGGGTGAAAAATATACGGTTCTCCGCTTTTTCTGAGTGTTCCTTCGTGTGCTTTTGCCGCTAAATCAAAAGCAGCACGAACAAGTTTGATTTTTTCTTTCGGTTGATCCTTGCCCAGGCTAGTAAGCAGTTGCCGATAACGTTTCAGCAATTCGCTTCGATAAGCTTCGTACACTTCTCCCTGCAGCAAGGCCATACGCTCGATAAATATTACTGGTTTAAAGCAGCAAAGTGTTTGAAGAACATTGGAATGGTTTCAATGCCCTTAAAGTAGTTGAAGATTCCGTAATGTTCGTTGGGGGAATGGATTGCATCTGAATCCAAGCCAAATCCCATCAAAACTGTTTTTGTTTGAAGTTCTTTTTCAAATAACGCAACAATGGGAATACTTCCACCACCGCGTGTAGGAATTGGATCCACACCAAAAGTTTCTTTCATTGCGGCAGCCGCAGCCTTATAGGCAATAGAATCTGTTGGAGTAAGCACCGGTTCACCCCCGTGATGAGGTGTAACCTTTACTTTAACACCTGCTGGAGCGATGCTTTCAAAATGCTTTTGGAATAATTCGGTGATTTCGTCCGATATCTGATTGGGTACCAATCGCATACTAATTTTCGCATACGCTTTAGATGGCAACACGGTTTTTGCCCCTTCACCAATATAGCCTCCCCAAATTCCGTTTACGTCTAGAGTAGGTCGAATTCCAGTTCTTTCAATTGTAGTAAATCCTTTTTCTCCCATTACCGCATCAATGTCCAGATGATTTTTATATTCCTCTTCGCTAAAAGGAATTTTACCCATAGCTTCTCTATCTGCTGCGCTAACTTCCGCCACTTTATCGTAAAATCCGGGGATGGTAATGTGTCTGTTTTCATCGTGCAAGCTTGCAATCATCGTACACAATGCGTTGATTGGATTTGCAACGGCACCACCATATACACCCGAGTGTAAGTCGATTCTCGGACCGGTAACTTCCACTTCCACGTAACTTAATCCGCGTAAACCTACATCAATGGAAGGGCAATCGTTTGCGATTAACGCAGTATCGGAAATTAAAATTACATCTGCCTTTAATTTCTCTTTGTTATTGCGACAATAGGTACCTAAATTGTTACTTCCTACTTCTTCTTCACCCTCAATCATGAATTTGATGTTGCAAGCCAAGGAATGCGTTTGCATCATGGTTTCGAATGCTTTTACGTGCATGAATACTTGTCCTTTATCGTCACAAGCTCCGCGTGCATATATTTTCCCATCGCGTACCGTTGGCTCAAATGGGGGAGTATCCCACAATTCGTTAGGCACACTGGGTTGTACATCGTAATGACCATAAACCAACACCGTAGGCAACGAAGCATCCAATATTTTTTCACCATAAACAATGGGGTAACCCGCGGTTTCCTCTAAAACAACGTTATCGGCACCTGCTTTGCGTAAGTGTTCCGCAACAGCTTCTGCACATTTACGAACATCCCCTGCATAAGCAGAATCGGCACTGATGCTTGGAATTCGTAGAATATCAAATAGTTCGTTTAAAAAACGGTCTTTGTTTTGTTCGATATATTGCAAGGTTGACATACCCGCAATTTACAACTGAAAAATGTCAACTGCAACGATAGCGTAATCATTCGTTTAAATGCAGCGAATACTCCGTAAACATTCGATGTATTGCAATAAACTAGATGTATCTTTGCACTATTAATTCTGTTATGAAAACGCCCAACGATACCGCTCAATTTCACGATACACTTCAAGCGAAACAGCGCGAAATGATTCAGATTGAGAAATTTAAGCAGCAGGTTTTTTTGTGGGAGATTATTATCACAATCGTTTTGATCATTGCTTCTTATTTTGTTTTGAAGGCCTTTAAAACCAACAAAGACAAAGCAGCTTCCAAAAATAAAAGATACAATACCGGGGAACTCAGTCGCTAGATTTCCACTACGGGAATTTCCCCTTCAACCACCAATCTTCCTAGCGTTTTTGCCTTTACTTCGTCTACCGTAACTCCAGGCGCTATTTCCTTTAATTCAAATCCTCTATCGGTAATTTCGAAAACACCCAATTCCGTTACTACCTTTTTTACGCATTTTAAACCCGTAATTGGTAAAGAGCAGGCTGGGAGCAGTTTACTCTCACCAGCTTTATTTACATGCTGCATGGCTACGATGATATTTTTTGCCGATGCCACCAAATCCATAGCACCACCCATTCCTTTAACCATCTTTCCAGGAATTTTCCAATTGGCAATATCGCCGGAATCACTAACCTCCATGGCGCCCAATACAGTTAAATCTACCTTTCCCGCCCGAATCATTCCAAAACTGGTGGCGCTGTCAAATAAACTTGCGCCTTTGGTCATGGTAATTGTTTGTTTTCCTGCATTAATCAAATCAGCATCCTCTTCGCCCTCCCATGGGAAAGGACCCATACCCAATAAACCATTTTCCGATTGCAAAACTACCTCAACACCTTCGGGAATGTAATTAGCAACCAAGGTAGGAATTCCAATACCCAAATTTACATAATACCCATCCTGAAGTTCGCGCGCAATCCTTTTTGCAATACCAAATTTATCAAGCATAATAGCAAAATTACAACATCAGCATCATTCTTGCCCTATGGTTTGTGGCAAATTGGCTAATATCCGTTTATGTTTCGCTGCCGACCCAATATTCCCGGTCGCCTCGTAAAGGTTTACTAATAATCTATGTGCTTCGGCATTGTCTGGATTCAACTCCAACGTCCTATTACTCCATAATTGTACCAATGGCCATTGCGCTTTTCCAGCATAGGCAAAGGCTAGGTTCAGTCTGGATTTTTCGTGATTGGGTTGCCTACTAAGTGTTTGATTTAATAAGGCAATTGCCTTGTCTGTCTGGTTTAGTCTTATGTAAACCTCCGAAATTTCCGCGGCAAAATCAGAGTCGAAAGGCATCATTTCAACAACTTTAATATACCACGGTAATGCCTTTTCCCATTGTCCACTTCGTTTGTATGCATTCCCAATACGGTAGAAAAACCATGGGTCTTGGATTTTGTCTATACCTGCTTGACTGGGTACAATCGAAAATGCGCTAACCAATCCAATGAGTGCTTCGGCGTTCTGTTCAACAAATTTGCCGTGAATTTGCGTCTCTAACCAAGCCAATTTATTGGCATTGGCCGATTCCCAAAATGAAGCAGCAGTTTTGTCGGGAATGGATTCTTCCGTTTTCCATCGACTCAATTGTTCATTCCCTTGATTTAAGTAACTCTTATTGGGATCAAATCGTTCAAAATAACTAAAGTATGCCCGTGTATCCATCGAAACATTGCGATGTTTACTATTTACCAACCATAGTTCGCCAGTGGTTTTACCAAATCCATTCTCTGCATTATACGTAACACTGGAATTTTCATTTTTCATTTTGCCTGGACGTTGGATTTTATGATCATGAACGGTAACATGAGGTATGTCTCGGGTATCCGATGCGGGCATATGACAACCAACGCAGTTACTTCCAATTATTCCTTGGGGATTAGAACATGCAAATATCCTACTTCGTGCTGAATTACTCGAATGACATCCTACACAAGTTTGGTTGAATTTGGCAGTGTTTGTTTTACGAACGCTTACATGAGGGTTATGACAATTTATGCAAGTAAAATTCAAATTCGGATTATAAGACTCTTGATTTTTATTGGATTTTATAAAACAGGCACTCTGTTGAAATCGCTCTGCATGTCCTGCCATAACAAATCCCTGTGGACCCTGCGTCTTGGGCATATACACATGAAATACCGAATCTAAATGCATCCCGGGTCGGAAATCGGTGAACTTTTTCCCGGGTTTTAATACATTGTTCCCTTGCAAATGGCAACGCTGACATATATCCACTTGCAGTTTGAATGGTAAGCGCTTTGGATTCACTATGGAGTAATCGGCTTGCTTGGAAGTGTCGATGATGATACCACTGCGCTTTTCATTTACATGCAATTCCCCGGGTCCATGGCAACGTTCACAATCAATTCCAAGGGGGAGTTGTTCGAAAATATTCACAGAACCTTCTCGTACTGTGGGCATTCCCGTATGGCAACTCATGCATTCGATATCAATTTTTCGATTAAATCGGGCATTATAACTTTCGTAACCGGGTGGGAGATCCCAAATTTTTTTCTGGGTGTAGTAGGTGAGAGGCGCTTGGTAAAGATGTTTGCCATCGGTCCAAAAATGACTGTTGGTATGGTGACCGGACCCAATAATGTGCGAGATTTTTTCGGTACGTTGGTGCAGTGTGTCCTTGTTGGTGCCCAATCGAAATTCTTTAATGTACAAATCTATGCCCCGCAAAAAGGGAAAATAATAGAGATTGTTTTTTCGATCGAATACGGGTTTAGCCGATGCGAAATCCGCTTTTGAATATTGAATGCTGGCTGTATGAAAACTTGATCCCATTCCCGTTTCTTTGAAGGAATGGTATATATCCGAATGGCATCCTTTACAGGTTTCAATACCTACGTAATCAACGGTATCATGGAGGTTCTTGAATGGACTAGTGCTGTTGTCACTAGGTACCACTGGGGATGTACTACAATACCATAAGCAAAGGGTAGAAATTCCCAAAATTAGAAAAACCAACCATGTTGAGCGAATCTGCATAGGGTTGGGACAACCTTAACTACTAGGGTTTACTGTCAGGGCCAAACTGTGCCTGCCAATCCAATACACCGCCAATTAAATTTCGGACATTGGTAAATCCTTGCTGCATCATGTACTGTTTTGCCGTATTACTACGCATTCCAGATCTGCAATGAACAATCACCTCTTCTTCTTTGAGGTCTTCCAAATCTTCCAATTTCGACGGTAGTTCCCCCAATGGAATCAATGTTCCGCCTAAATTAAAATCCTCGTATTCGTGTACTTCTCGAACATCGATAAGATTGATTTTCTCACCTGCAGAAAGGCGTTTTTGTAATTCGATAACGGAAATGTCAGTGCTCATAATTTGATAAATCGGGTAATTCCAAAGCTTCCGTCTTTTCCACGGATGATCATTTGGTAATTCCCGTTAGGCAAATTAACAACATCTGTTTTGTCTTGCAAAGTTCCTTCTTGCATTTTTAATCCACGAACATCGCGAATTTCGTAAGTGCTATTTTCAGGAATCCAACCGGAAACAGAAATCCAATGCGTACAAGGATTGGGGAAGGTTTTTACCGATAAGGTTTCCATTCGTATGGTACCAAATGCGTAATCGATACGTTCACCAAAAAGCATTCTAATCATAGGGGTGCCCATGATACTTGGGTCCGAACGTTCCCAGCTTCCCAATAAATTATAGAACAAATGCGGATTAGGATTATTTCCTAAATTGTATCGGTAGTTGTTATCGTATCCAACATTTAAAATGAAGGGTACCGCTTGTTGCCAACCTGCATAGTATTTTCCTTTGGGTAAATACAACACCGAATCGAAGAAAATAAAGGAGAAGTGATTAATGCTATCGGTATAAATGGGTCTGGAAATAGGGAATTCATACAGCAATATATCCTGTTTATCGGGTGCGCCGATAGGCGATAGTGCTTTCCATATTTTCAAACGAAAACCACGGGCACTTACGTCATTTAAACTTCGATTAAAATATATCGCTAACCCACGCAACGAATCGGGATGCTGAATATCAAATTCCATGGCAAACTGGCCCTTGATATTTCCCAAGTTTTCATAGTCTAAGCCAAATCCACCTTCTGCGCTGCCATCATCATAACTGTACCAAGGCATAAACGTATGTTCAACGCTGATTTTGTTATTATTCGTGGTGCTATTGTATTGGGTAGGTGTTTCATCATTACCCTGAGGTTGGATTTCAAAATCAAAGGTAATTTTTGGAGTTGCACCGGATAACGTATCTAACGGAACTACATCAAACTTCTCGGTTGAATCTCTATTGGCAGCAATGTTTCTAACATTTGAAAACGGTGGAACCGAGTACAATACTTTATTGTATTGATTTTTTAGGGTATAACCAATTCTCGTTTGAACAGCAGTGTTAGAATTTAAGTTGTTGATTCCTAATGTGTAACCTCTCCCTTTTAATGTGGATTTATTGTAGAAGTAATGTTTGTAAGGAACATTTTTGAAATCTTTTATTGGATACAGATTGGTAGATGATATCGCCACATCTTTAATATCCGAATAATCAACGATTCTGTTTTTATCCATTCGTATGTAATCCAAATGCCAATGGTTTAAATTTCCGGAAGCTTTGGTATAGTTTACGAATCGAAATTGGAAATCGGGGATGAAATAGTCGTATTGATCAATGGCAACAAAATACTGGATAAAGGATGTTTGTTTCCCTCCTTTTATACCCCAAACACGTTCAAACTGACCGTTCTTATTTTTAAAAAATAACAACAAGGAATCTTCATTGTCTGGGATATCGCCTAAACCTTGCAATTGTACAAAAAAGCTTAAGTAGATAGAATCCGTTGGTTTGTAATTTATTGTGCTTGCTCCACTCCAATAG
>JBJOFM010000212.1:0-4264 GCA_046048755.1 Bacteroidota bacterium
TTCTTGATTAACGGCAACATGACTCATATCGTCAATTTCGTGTAAGCCGCGGGTATCGTTTACGCTTTCACCGCCAGCTATGGTATTATCGGAGGCAATTTCCCCAATCCAAACGGATAAAAATGATCCTTGCAGAAGATCATAAGCACCGGTTAAGGCACGTTGATAATCTACCGGAGTATTGAAAAAATTATCCGCATCTTGAGTATATGCAGGTTTAACGTCTAGGAATTTCTCGCAGCCAAACTGGGGAATTAGCAATAGAGCGCCAACGATCGAAGTTAAAATGGTCTTTTTCATGATTAGAAACGAAGTGAAAAGCCTAACATTACGGTTCTAGCTTGCGGATAGAAACCATTATCAATTCCAGCGCCCAAAGCGCCTCCTACTGAACCCAAATCGGGATCATAACCCATGTAGCGGGTGAGTGTATACAAGTTATTGGCCGATAAATAAATTCGTAAACCGGTCATTTTCATTTTTTGAAGTGTCTTGCCTTTGAGTGTATAACCAATTTGTAGATTTCTCAATCGCAAGAACGATCCATCTTCCACGTAATAATCTGAAAACACGTTATTTCGGTTTAAAGATGTAGTAAGTCTTGGATGATCGTTGGTGCTGTTAGGGCCTGTCCACCGGTTGATTGTGTACGCCAATTGATTGGCATAAGGCTGTTGTCTTTCGTAGTTTCTAACGATTTTTTGTCCGATAGCTGCGTACAATTGCATGGAGATATCCCATCCTTTACGCGATAAACTAATATTGTAACCGGCAGTGAACTTAGGCAAGGGAGAACCTAAGAATTTTTTATCGGTATCATCGGAAAAACTGATAACTCCATCACCGTTTTGGTCTACAAATTTCAGGTCGCCAGGTTTTGCGCCTAATTGTTTTACGGGGGATTGGTCGATTTCCGCTTGGGTTTGGAATACTCCATCCGTCTCGTAACCCATGAAGTAGCCAATTGGTTGACCTTTTTGGAATCGAGATGCTACACCACCACCCACGCCGAAAGCGGCACCAGGGATAAAGTCAACTCCTTCCGGGGTGCTTAACACGATGTTTTTAAGATAGGCTGCATTTAGTCCCATGGCCAAATTCCAACGTTTTTTCAATGAACCTTGGTATTGAATATCCAATTCTACTCCTGAGTTGGAAACATCCCCTGCATTGATAATGGGCGGATAGCTTCCGGGTCCTGCAGTACCTAACAATCCAGAAACTTCGGGTTGGAAGAGTAAGTCTTTGGTTCGTTTGATGAAATAGTTAAACGTTGTTGTTATGTGCTTGCCGATGCTTAAATCGGTTCCAACATTGAATTGCGAGGTTGATTCCCATTTTAAATCTGGGTTACTAGCTCTGCCGATAGCTACTCCTTTTACGATGATGTCGTTGAAAACATAATCGCCTTCACCGTTTAACAATCCTCTGTAGGCGAAATTCTCGATTTGATCGTTTCCACTAACCCCGTAGCTAAGTCGGATTTTTGCCGTGCGCATCCATTCGATATTATAAAAATCTTCATCGGATAGCATCCACGAACCGGACAGGGTGGGGAACCAACCCCAACGGGAGTTAGGTCCGAATTTGCTTGATCCGTCTCTACGAATAATACCGGATAAGAAATATTTATTACGAATGCTGTATTCTCCGCGAACAAAACCGGAAAGCAAGCGCTCCATGAATTCCCATGAGTAGACGTTATTGAGGTAACCGCCGGGTGCTAAATTGGCAGATATATCGGCAAAATCTAAGGAGTTATTGGGGATGTTATATGCGGTTCCACCTAAGTAACTGCCTCTGCGTTGAAAGACAGAAATACCGGCTGTAGTTTTAAGTTTACGACCGCCTTTGAAATCTTTGGTATGGTTTAAAAACGATTCGAAGTTTAAATCGCCGAATGTGGCCCTGCCTTCGGAAACCGAAGCACCGCGATCAATGGTAGTACCGGGAGCAATTTCAACGGTACTAGGATCTAAATTTTCATTTATTGCTGTATTCTGCGCCTTGCCTGGACCAAACCAAACTAAAGGAGAAAACGCTTTATTATCTACCAAGGCAAAATTGTAATTAAAGCGGTTGGTAAAGGTTAAATTCTTGGTTAGTTCGCCGGATAATTCTTGTTTACCCACGAATTTATTCACCCAAGCCCAATTGTAGGTATTATCAATTTGGGCAAAGGGATTAATGATGTCACTTACTTCCTCTAAGTAGGTGTATTTTCCGTTGGATCCTTTTATTGGATCGGTTGGAAAAGCGTTAATAGTATTGTATAATACACTGCCAATGCCGTTTTCGGGCAGAGCAGATCTTTTTTCATTGGTATACAGAAATACACTGCTGTATTTCCATTTATCGGATAATCGTGTATCGAAATTCACGCGACCATTTAATCGATTAAAGTTGGCTTTTTGTAAACCTACGATACCTTGTTGATCGAAAATACTACCTCCAATGGAGTAGGTAGATTTATCATTTCCACCGTTTACAGAAACGTTTAATTGGTGAACAGGAGCTAATTTAAAAAGAGAATCTTGCCAGTTAGTTCCTTCACCCAAAGATGTGTTTTTAAACGGTAGACTTTCTCCGCCTGCCGCAAACATTTCATTTTTCAATACCGCATATTCACGAGCATTCAAGAGATCTAATTTTTTTGCCGTTTGTTGCAATCCCTGAAAGCCTGAGATTTCCCATTTTGGGGCACTTTTTAGGGTTCCTTTTTTAGTTTCGATGATGATTACACCGTTGGCGGCGCGCACACCATAAATTCCCGCAGTGGCATCTTTTAGTACGTTAATGGATGCAATATCATTAGGACTCAACGCATTCAAACCATCACTATCATACACAACTCCATCAACCAAAATTAGGGGGTCATTGTCTCCAAAAGTACTCAATCCACGAATTCTAATGCTGGCAGTACCGCCGGGAGATCCGGAATTGGTGCTTACCACAACCCCAGGGATTTGGCCTTGTAGGGCTTGGTCCATGCGGGGAATATTTAATTTTTCGAGGGACTGACCTTTCAGGGAGGAGTTAGCACCAGTAAATTCCTTTTTGGATGCTTTTCCGTACCCTATGATAACCACTTCGTCCATTTTATCGGATTCTGAACTGTCCGTTGCCGTAGTTTGAGCAAAGACTGGCAGGCTTAACGAAAAACTCAGTACGATTGAATATTTTTTGATTGAAATCATTTGTATTTTTTGTAATTAATGCGTTAAAAAAAGGGGGTGAAATCACCCCCCTTTAGTTCAAACCTATTCAAACAATTATTGCTTGATGAATCGACCAATAACTGTCCCTTTATTCGTTTCAACAGATACCATATATGTACCTATTGCTAAGCTAGAAATATCAATACTTGCTGCAGTTGCGGTAGTATTAATACATGCTTTTCCATCCATGCTGCTAATAACCACTTTATTTCCTTCGGTGATATTAGAAATCCACAAGGTGTTGTTGGCAGGATTAGGATATACATTTACCGAAGCTTTAGCAAACTTCGAAGTAGAAGCCGGTTGAGCACGTAAGAAACGGAAGTGCCAGTAAGCTGGAGTTCCATCAGCCGTTTTAATTGCGATGTCTGCAATCATAGTATCGACATTTACTACAACTTCATAGGTTATTCCATCTACTGCATCGGCAGAAGCTTTTAATTCTCCTCCGTTAATTACTTTGGCAAGACCTAAATAGTTACCTTTTCCATTTACGGTAATAGTACCATCGGTATTGTCTTTCCAAGTACCAGTATTAGAACCATCGTGCGGAGCAACTGCGGCTGCACAACCATCGGCGGCGGCACCTTGCCAACCTTCAACCCAAGTAGCTGAACCTAAAGAGTTGGTGAAAGAACCATCTTCTTTGAACGAGTAGATGTCATCGGCTAAACAAGGACGTGTAGTAGCATTCAAAGGAGTATTATACCAAGCAACATTACCTTTTGCTGGACCAACACCTAAGAAGGTCATGTTCCAGTCGCCTTTAGGATTTGTAACAATTTTAGGGATGATTTTGTGCATTTGATAGAACCAATATCCTGTTCCAAAATTGATATTTACATTCATTGTATCTTTCGCGGCATTGAACGTAATTTCATAAGTAAGGGTATCTTTTGCACCATTCACAGAAGTTAATTCTCCACCATTATAGACTTTAGGAAGGCCCACGTAGTTACCTTTTCCAATAATGGATACGGTACCATTGCCGTTGTCTAACCATTTACCAGCACTTACGCCATCGAAAGGCGAAACGGGAGCTCCAC
>JBJOFM010000213.1:0-2596 GCA_046048755.1 Bacteroidota bacterium
ATTATATTGTTTTCAATAAACTGTCTCTCTGTAATTGTAATTGCACTTGCAAAAGAATATATCTCAGAATACCCTCCTCCATTATTAGTAAGATGACTTCCTCTATCTCTACCGATCACATTCCATTCTGTTCCCGAATTAGGATTAAGTGGTTGTAATGAAATAACTTTTAAATCTGAATGAAAAGGAGCTAATGATGGAGAAAAAGATACACCATTAATAAACAAAATTCCTGAGTAAACAGAACTATTGGCGTATTGACTATGAAACAAATTGGTACTTGGCATCGAATGGTAATTAAAATACGAAGTATGTCCCAATAAAAAGCCATCTGATCCTGCAGCCGAACCAAATTTATTGACAATAAACAATTGCGCATTGGTTGCTACTTGCCCTCCCGATACATCCATGTGGTTATAATTTGTAGAACTTGGCGTACCATAAAACCCTACAAATGGTTTCCCATTTGAAGTAATTAAAACTCCAGAATTTATAATTTTGGGTTGGTAAATTTGGGTAACCTGTTTTAAATTATTTTGATTACCACTCTGGTCATACCAAACAGCTACAAAACCATTTGAATTTCCTACAAAAGAAATCATCGAAGTTGTATCTAAGTCTCCATTGGCATCAAATCCAATATCTAACAATGCATTATCTGAACCTCTTCGTACCCGTAGACAAAAACCGTGATAAGTTTTGCTTAGTTTTCGAACACTATAGGCCACCGTTGGCGATTTGGAAATATTATCTAAAACAAATGATGTATTATTTTCTGCTTGAATTATATACGGTGTACCCACCACTTGAGAAAAACAAAGCGTAGAAAACAAAAACAAATAATAACTTACTATTTTTATCATACTAAAATCCTGTTGCCATATAAACATAAACTGTTGTTCCCATAACTAAAAAAGTATATAAAGTATGTTTATTAGGGGAAGTAATACCATTATTGACATATTTAAAAGTAAATCCAGTACATGTAAATATTGAGATACCTGAACTAGCTCCTTGTACGGCTAATGTAAAAGTCCCTCCGTCTTTAATATTGGTTAAAATAAATGCTCCAGCACTAGCTGTAGTATATGCTAAATTACTTTTTGAGAAATCTATGGTTGTACTTGCTACGCTATTTAAAGCAGTGGCATTTGTTGCAGCCCCATTTACTTCCAATTTTGAAGTTGGCGCAATTGTTCCAATACCTACGTTGGTTCCATTATCAAACAAATTGCTGTTTTCTAAAAGTGAAGCACTATTGAATTTTGATATAAAATTAACCGTACCACTTCCTCCAATTTTGGTATCAACATAATTCTTATTGGCTACATCTGTACTTCCAGTTGGAGCATCAGCTATGGTGATTTTTTTACCAGTAGGAAAAACCAAATTCCCAAACATAGTACTCCCTGATAATTTTACAAATGTATTTTCTAAAGAGGCAATGTTAGTTGCGATTTCATGCCAATTGATTCCATCATTGATAAAAGTTCGTCCATTATCGTTAGGGGTCCCTGTTTGTCCTGAAACAACATAGATATCTGAATTATGAGGCGCTACAACTACTTGTGTTGGGTCTGAATTAGTTCCCGTTGTTACCTGGCCTATTATTACCGAAACATTTCCATTGGCCGCAGGATGAACGCCGTTTACAGAATGAACTGCACCGGCAACATCAGCCACTGGAATAGACGTTACTGTTGAAAAATTCGCCCCTATAGTTGCTTGTTTTAAATAGCCACCTGTAGTACTCATATCAGCTCCAGACCCACCTTTGTTTACCGATACTACTTCTCCAATTTTAGCATTGGTTATTGCATTATTAGCTATTTTTAATGTTGTAATTGCTGCATTTGAAATTATAGGATTTGTTGATGAACTTGCTGTTCCAGCCAAATCACCTCCTAATTGAATTTTCCCTTTAGAAGTAGTTGTTGCATCTATAACACCCGAACTCACTTGATTATCTACGTATGTTTTTACTGCATTTTGTGTTGGAAACAAAACATCACTAGTTCCCAAGGCTGTGTCAGTTGATTTGTTTATTGTATTTTCTTTTCCATTCAATGCCGTTTGTGTTGCTGATGAAATGGGTTTATTTATGTCGCTTGTATTGTCAATATTATTTAAACCCAAGTTAGTTTTAGCTCCAGAAACCGTTGTTGATCCTGTTCCTCCATTAGCAATAGGAACTATTCCTGTCACTTTTTCAGCATTTTTTGAAGCATAAGCAAAAGGAACCGCTGAAAAATTTTGATTACTAACCTCAATAAAATTCACACAAGTTCCAGTTGCATCAATTTCTACTTGAAGTTTTTTAGTGCTGCTATTCCAAACAATTGAACTAAAATTGTTTGCATATCCTCCAATTTGAACACCTGAACCAATTGAAAGATTTACCATTCCAAACTCATCAGTTTTTACCGCTTGCGTCTCTTGATATTCTAGGCTCGCTTGAGCATCTTTGATAGAAAAACGAAGGCAAATATTTTTGTTCGATAATACCGCATTCGTATTATTATTCCCTGGTAAGATTTCACCACCAGGATTGTACAAAACTGCTTGATAGGTGATTCCTGGACTTTGAGAATAAATC
>JBJOFM010000214.1:0-5092 GCA_046048755.1 Bacteroidota bacterium
ACGGAAAGATTGTTTTTTCTTCACATGTAAATTTCGGGGAAACCGGTGTTGGATTGAATATTGGTCATTTACCAAACGGAGTTTACTTCGTAAAAGCATTGAACGCCAATCAAATTGTATCTACTGGAAAATTTGTCATTCGTCGTTAATACGTAAAAGGGAAAATAGAAATGAATAACACTACTGAAGTGTGGTAGTCTCTATTCCACCATTTTGAATTTTAATCGCCGTATCGCAAAATTCGTATTCGTCACTTCTATTAGAAGCAACGATGATCAGACGATTCCTTGAATTGTCTTTCACTAATTCGGCATACAAGTCTATGCCTCTGTCATCCAAGTTGGATAAAGGTTCATCCAAAAACAACAGAGACGAAGGGGTGAAAAATCCTGTTACTAATTTTACTCGTTGTTTCATCCCGCTGGAAAATGTTGCCAATGATTTTGTTAAAGTTGCTTTAGGGAAACTGCAGAGCTCCAATAATTTAGTTAAAGTAAAACCACTATTAAATCCGCGCAATGAATTATGCAGATTATACCATTCCGTTAAACTTAATTCTTCCGGCAATTCTAATCCAGGGGAAATTAACATTGAAGATGCAATTATGGCCGAGGTTGACATCGTTTTGTCTTCCTCGTTTACCCAAATAATTCTTCCCTCCGTTGGCGCTATTTGTCCGAGTAGCATCAATCCAAATGTACTTTTACCACTCCCATTTGAGCCCAATAAAGCAATATTCTTGGATTCCCCCAGATTTGGAATTTCGAACGTAAAATTAATATTTCTGTATAGCCAGTTTCTATGAAAACTCTTTCCGCAGTTTTCTACGATTATTTTCATGGCTATTTACTAGCATATCCTTTCATTATCCCGCGGTCCGATTCTTTAATAAAGGATAATATTTCATCTCTTTCTGTGGTAGGAACGAATTCGGTTTCGATGATTTTTAGAGATTTAGTTGCATTAAATCCTTTTACAAACAATACTCTATAAATATCCTGAATTTCTGCAATTTTATCGGTTGAAAAGCCTCTTCGTCTCAAACCAACGGAATTCACACCTTCATAACTTAATGGCTCTCTAGCAGCTTTGGTATATGGCGGAACATCTTTTCTAACCAATGAACCTCCACCCACCATGGCATGCTTTCCAATTTTTACAAATTGATGAACCAGTGCTGAGCCTCCTAATATTGCGGATTCGCCAATATGCACATGACCTGCTACTTGCACGCTATTCGCTAAAATACAATTATCTTCAACAACACAATCGTGAGCTAAGTGCACGTAAGCCATTAATAATACGTTACATCCAACTTTCGTGTAACCAAGAGCCTTGGTACCTTTATTAATGGTTACAAATTCTCGAATGGTTGTATTATCGCCTATAATAGTTTGGGTCTCTTCACCTTCAAATTTCAAATCTTGAGGTATAGCCCCAATCGAAGCACCAGGGAAAATTCTGCATCGTTTACCAATTCTACTTCCTTTAAAAATAACTGCGCCAGACATTACATGGGTGCCTTCGCCAATTTCTACATCGGCATGAATTGTAACAAATGGATCTATAACAACGTTATCGGCAATCTTTGCCGTGGGGTGAACGTAAGCTAAAGGTTGGATCATGATAGCCAGGAGGGTTAGATTTATGCAAGTTTAACGATTTGTGCCATCATTTCAGCCTCACAAACCAATTTTTCCCCAACCCAAGCTCTACCTCGCATTACACATAAGCCTCTTCGAACAGGTTCAATTAGTTCTAATTTCATGATTAATGTATCACCAGGTACAACCTTGTCTTTAAACTTTGCATTGTCTATTTTTAAGAAATATGTACCATAATTTTCAGGATCCTCCACCGTACTAAGAATTAATATACCCCCTGCTTGTGCCATAGCTTCCAATTGTAAAACACCAGGCATAATGGGATCTCCAGGGAAATGTCCATTAAAAAAAGGTTGATCGTAAGTGATATTTTTTACCCCAACAACGGATTTATCGTCTTTACTTAATATTTTATCAACTAGCAAAAACGGATGTGCATGCGGCAGCATTTTAATTATATCCTTGGTTGTGTATAATGGTTTTTCGTTGGGATTATAATACGGTACTCCTTCCTGTTTTCTACGAATTTCCTTCTTCATTACTTGCTTTATTTTTTTAGCAAAAGCAACATTACTCGCATGGCCTGGCCTAGCTGCCATAATTTGACCTTTAATCGGCATACCGCAAAGTGCCAAATCACCAATCATATCCAATAGTTTATGACGGGCAGGCTCATTTTGATATCGTAAATCCAATGTGTTTAAAATACCACTATTCGTTACTTCTACCTTTGGCTTTTTGAATACCTCAGCCAGTCGATCTAATTCATTTTGTTTTACTTCTCTGTCAACAACTACGATGGCATTATTTAAGTCACCGCCTTTGATCAAGTTATTATTTAAAAGATACTCCAACTCATGTAAAAAGCAAAATGTTCGGCAAGGGGCAATTTCTGATTTAAAGTCCGATAAATTTGTAAGACCTGCATGCTGACTCCCTAAAACCGGTGAATTATAATCAACCATTACCGTAATTCGATATTCATTTACAGGCATGGCAATAATCTCAACATTGTTTTCTTCGTTGGTAAAGTGAATGTTATATGGGATTTCAAAATACTCCCTGTCTGCCTCCAATTCCACAATTCCACAAGATTCTATCGCATGAACAAATGGCAGGGAACTACCATCCATAATTGGCATTTCTGGCCCATCAATCTCGATCATAGCATTGTCTACTTCCATCCCAACCAATGCAGCCAAAACATGCTCCACCGTGGAAACACTAGCTCCATTTTTCTCCAATGTTGTACCTCGAGACGTATCCGTTACTAAATCACAATCAGCTTCAATTATTGGTTCACCAGGCAAATCTGTGCGCTTGAATTTATAACCATGATTTTCTGCAGCAGGGACAATCCTGAGAATTACATTGGCACCCGTATGTAATCCTACACCAGATAATTCGATGGTGGATTGAAGCGTAGTTTGTTTTGGATTTATATTATTCATTACAACGTTATCTTTATTTATTTTGACTTTGTTTTATTTCGATTATTTCCTTTTTTAACTGCTGAATTTCTTTTAAGATATCCGAAATCCTTCTGCTACCGGCTACACCTTTTAGAAACTCTCGTACATCCGTAGCAGGAGTTCCTGTTAGTTTTTGATGTGATTCTGTAATATTCCCCGTAATCCCTGCCTGACCTCCAGCGGAAGTATGTGGGGCTATAACCAGATGACCGCCGATGCCAACTTGACCGCCAAATTGAGAATAACCACCAATTTTGGTTGATCCCGCAATTCCAGTTTGAGAAGCAATTACCGTATGTTCTCCAATTTCCACATTATGTGCAATCTGAACTAAATTATCGAGCTTAGTTCCTGTTTTGATAATGGTATTACCCAATGTAGCTCTGTCAATACTGCAATTCGATCCAATTTCAACGTCATCTTCAATAATTACGTTGCCAATTTGTGGTATTTTTAAATATTTGCCATTTACAGGAGCAAAACCAAATCCATCACTGCCAATGACGGTACCGGCATGAATGATTACGTTGTTTCCAATGGAAGTACCGGAATAAATCGTAACATTTGGATAGATTATGCAGTTTTCACCAAGTTGTGCGCCTTTACCGATATAAGAACCCGGATATATTTTACAGCCTTTCCCAACGATTGCATTGGCATCAATGTATGAATTTTTACCTACATAATCTGCCTCGCAATTAGCAGAATCATGAATAAAACAACCTGCTTCATTACCAGAATTATGGATATTTGGATTGAAATATTTGGTTAATATTAAACAAAAAGCGAAATAGGGATTAGGATGGTATAATAATTCCGATTGTATGGGTTCTTTTAATTTGAAATCCTGTGGTACCAAAATTATTCCGCAGCGTGAGGAATAAACTTGTGATTCATATTTTGGATTAGATAAAAATCCCAAGGAATCAAAATCTCCATCGCTTAATGTGGATGCTTTGGTAATGGATAAATCCAATTGAGTACCATTGTATTTTGAACCGGTATCGGATTGGATTTGTTGAAGGGTTATCGACATTTTCACTGCAAAATAAAATGTTTTACAGGCATTAGTGACATTTTCTTGTATGATTTTCTATGGATATCGTAATTTTTGCTTCTGGCGTGCCAATATTTCAATTTTTCTCTCTATTTTGCCTCGAAAATCTATTAATACCTATTGTTAAATGAGTACTGCTAATGAAATGAAAAGTTCAGACAATGTTCAACAGTCTGGGCACCCTAAGGGACTCTACGTATTGTTTGTTACGGAAATGTGGGAGCGTTTTAGTTACTATGGAATGCGTGCCCTTTTTTCCTTATTCATGCTAAAAGCTTTGTTGTTTGATAAAGCATTAAGCGCCGAAGTTTATGGAAGTTACACAGGTTTGGTCTATTTAACACCTTTAATTGGTGGGTATATGGCCGATCGATATTGGGGAAATAGGAAGTCAATAATTGTAGGTGGTGTTTTAATGGCAATCGGTCAGTTTTTGATGTTCCTAGCCGGAACCTATTATCAACAAAACACGTTGGCTGTAACCCTGATGTTGGCCGGTTTATTATTCTTAATTGTAGGTAATGGATTTTTTAAACCCAATATCAGCACGATGGTGGGGCAGCTTTACCCAGAAGGAGATAAACGAGTAGATTCAGCATTTACGATTTTCTATATGGGAATCAATTTAGGTGCGTTTATCGCTCCAATCGTTTGCGGTTATTTAGGCGAAACCGATGATCCAGGAGATTTTCGTTGGGGATTCATGGCAGCTTGCGTTGGTATGATTATTTCCTTGATATTATTTATCTCCTTAAAGAATAAATACATTGTTACTCCTGAAGGAAAACAAATTGGTGAAAAACCCAATCAAGTTAGAGAATTAAATGCCGAAACTGTAGAACAACCTGTGAGAATGTCAGCAGTAGTTACTTGGATTGGTGTATTTGTTTTAACCATGTTGGGCTTTAAGTATGGTGCCGATTTTGATTGGATTGGTTCTATAATTTTCGCACTTACTA
>JBJOFM010000215.1:0-10542 GCA_046048755.1 Bacteroidota bacterium
TTGGTAAAAAGGGTAAAGCGGATTGGGAAAAGACAAAAATCACAGGCTTGGTCTATGATCAAAACAGCACCTCTCCAGAATTTAATAAATTGATTCGTACTCATCGATTTAGTTTTGATAGTAGTGGTGTTTATCGATTACCGTGGAGAATGATTCGTGACGGGTATCGTTTTCCGGCGCACGGAGAGGTGAAGGAAGATGGCGATTTGCCTTGGGGTGATGCCGTTGCACCGGGGAAATATAAGTTGGTTTTGGCTACCGATGACAAGCAGGCAAAGCGACTTGATTCAGCGATTGTTACGGTGAATGCTACGGGGCAATATGTATTTTCTGAAAGTGATTATTGGCAAAAACGGAGATGGGATGATACGTTGGCCGCTGCGGTAGGAAGAGCGAATAGGGCCTTTGAAGCTTTGAAGGAAGCCGAAAAGATGATTGCCAAAGTTACCAGCGCAAATTATACCAGTGATAGTATTAACGCGGAGTTGAAGAAGTTACAACAGCCTTTGTTGGACTCTATTTCTACCCTGAAATTGTTGTATATGTTGCCCGAGGGATATCGATTTTATGAGGATGCAACCATCCGTTTAAATGATCATTTGGGAGCAGCAGCCGGATTTTTAGGGGGGAATGATTCCGTAACAGAAAATGTGTTGGTTTCCATTCGGAATGCTCAGCGACAGACGGATCGAGTTTTAGCTCGGGTAAATGCGTTTTTCGCAAAACAATATACGCCGTTTGTGAATTTAACCAATAGCAAGCAAAAGGATTTAAAACAAATACAATTACCCAACGCGTTTTAAATAAAAAAGAAGAAGCCATCTAGTCAACTTGAACTAGATGGCTTCTATTGAGTTATTTAACACGGATGTGGCAATTCCAACTTCCGATATTGTTTTTCTTACATTCTCTTGTGCTATTCCTACTTTCTCTGTTGCTTTATGTTCTGTAGGGTGTCCACTTATTTCTGAGAATTCTGCTACGTTGAGAATTCCTATCGTTAATTATGGATTTCCTATGTCGTATAAAGACTATTTAGGCCATGAAACTTTTTGCTTTTTCTACAAATCGCTCTAAGGCTTCTCCTTGCAATTGACCTCGCTGTAACAAAGCCAAATCCATGAAGTATTGAATGAGCTGTTTTTGTTCTTCGACAGGAGCGTTTAGTGCTTTGTTGGCAAGGGTATGATTCGCATTGATAACCATACTTTGCTTTTTCAGTCCTAAATCACCCATCGGAAATCCTTGTCCCATTTTGGCCATATCATCCATTCTTCGTTCCCACTCGCTGCGATGGATAGAAATGAAATCGTCATTGGGAGATAAGGCTTCTAATTTTACATCAAAAGCCAATTCGTTCACGATGCCTTTTACGGATTCTTCCAAGGATTTACGTTGGTCTTCGGTTAAGACGTGTTCGATACTAATTTCTTTTTCAATCAGCTGATCGATGGGCCCACCGTCAACACAGCGGAATTTTACTTTTTCGAATTTCTGTTCGGCCCAACCTGCAAAATGGGTGTCCAAAGGACCATTTAACACAATGACTTCGTACCCTTTTTCTTTCGCCGCCTTAATGTATAAATGTTGAATGGCAGTATCGGTGGTATACAATACAACTGTTTCTCCGTTTTTGTCTAATTGATTGATTTTTGCGTGGTCGATCCACTCTTGTATGGTATGCAGTTTATCATCCGTAGTTTTAACCAAACAAATGTCTTTGGTTCTTTCCGCAAATTTCTCATCGGCTACCATTCCGTATTTCACAAATAGGTCTAAATATTCCCATTTCGATTGAAAATCCTCACGGTTTTCCTTGAAAAGTTCGTTGAGTTTGTCGCTCACTTTCTTGGAGATGTGCTGAGTGATTTTTTTCACGTTGGAATCGCTTTGCAATGCACTACGACTTACGTTTAACGGAATATCGGGAGAATCAATAACCCCTTTTAATAATACCAAGTATTCTGGAAGAACGTCTTTTACATCTTCGGTAACGAAAACTTGGTTGCAATAGAGTTGAACGCGGTTGTTTCGGTTGTCGATGGCTTCGTTTACCTTAGGGAAATATAAAACACCGGTTAAATTGAATGGATAATCGGTATTTAGGTGAATATGGAACAATGGAGCTTCCTGCATCGGATACAACTCTTCGAAGAATGTCTTATAATCTTCGGCTTGTAAATCCGCGGGTTTTTTAGTCCAAACGGGTTGTGTGTTATTTATGGATTCCCCGTCAAATTCTACAGGGATGGGCATGAACCTACAATATTTACGCAAAAGTTCACGAATTTTCCATTTGCTTCCGTAGGTTTCCGCATCTTCGTCTGTGAGGTATAGAATTACATCCGTACCGCGTTTTTTACGTTTTCCTTTGCCGATGTTGTATTCGGTTGCGCCATCGCAATCCCAATGGACGGCTTGAGTATCTTTTTGGTAACTTTTGGTTTCGATGGCTACGCGCTTCGATACCATAAAAGCAGAATAAAATCCTAAACCAAAATGACCAATCATTTGCTCGGGGTCTTTATCTTTCCATTGCTCTGCGAATTCACGGGCACCCGAAAAGGCTAATTGGGTAATGTACTTTTCAACTTCTTCTTCGGTCATTCCGATCCCAGAATCCGAAATAGTGAGTGTTTTTTCTTTTTCGTCCAGGGTGATGGTAATTTTGGCAGAGTCGATATCGTCTTCAAATTCACCAACTTTGGACAAGGTTTTCAATTTTTTGGTGGCGTCCACCGCATTACTTACCAATTCTCTAATAAAGATTTCTTGGTCTGTGTAAAGGAATTTCTTAATGATCGGGAAGATATTTTCCGATTGTACTGAAATTTGTCCGGTTCTCATGCGAAGGCTTTAGCAATCGATGTACCAAAGCAGGTATACTGAAATTTTGTCAGTTTGCGAATTTCACCAAAGGAGGAAAACGTTTTGGAAATTTTACGAATGTCAGTTGATCCAGGGTGAGCTTCATGGAACATTGATTAATTTTGGCAATCTTTATATGGAATCGGCAAAGATTAAACCTCGGCTAACTCCGCATCAAGCTAGACCTAAAATTGAGAAATACTGCTCTTATCAGGAGCGGAGTCAATGGCAAGTGAAGAAAAAGCTGATGGAATATGGGTTATCCGCTGTGGATGCCGATATAATGCTGGTGGAATTAATTCGTGATAACTTCATCAACGAGGAGCGATTTACCCGAGCTTTTGTTTTCGGAAAATTTAAAACGAAGGGCTGGGGAAAGAAAAAAATTCAGCAGGGGTTGATGGCGTTGGGAGTGAATGAAAAGCTTATCCATAAAATATTAATGGAATTGCCATCGGAGGATTATTCGGATAAACTAGAGATCATCGCCCAAAAAAAGTGGCGGTTGATCAAAGGCACTACACGGTATGAAAAGCAAGTAAAGTTGCAGCGGTTTTTACTAGGCAGGGGCTACGACATGGATGCTGTAATCAGCATTGCAAAACAGATTGCCGCATCTTCTACCGATGAGTAATGGGCTGGTGTGATTTATAGAAAAAAGGATTTTTCCATCTTCAACCATTCTAGGGCAGAATCGCCGAGCATAATTGATTTTTCCTGATCGGTGAAGTTGGATGATTTGATTAATTCACCGGGGTTGTCTTCACCTAAGGGAAAGGGGTAGTCGGTGCCAAGGGTAACCCGATTAACACCTACTAAATTGGCTACGAACTTTAGCATGTCTTTATCGTGTACTAAGGAATCGAGCCAAAACTGACCTAAGTATTTTTTGGGGTTATGGATGTTATCTACCGCAACTAAATCGGGTCTTGCTTGCCAACCGTGCTCAATTCTCCCAATGGTAGCAGGGAATGCACCCCCACCATGAGCAAATGCAACGCGAAGATGGGGCAATCGTTCAAAAACTCCTCCAAAAATCATGGAGCAAATGGCAAGGGATGTTTCGGCGGGCATACCAACTAACCAAGGCAGCCAATAATCGGGCATTTTGGTTTTGGCGCTGTACCACCATGGGTGAACAAACAAGGCCATATCTAGGGCTTGCATTGCTTCGAAAATTGGGAAAAGGGAAGCGTCGTTTAAGTTCAAATGGTTGATGTGCGAACCAATTTGGATTCCTTTCAATCCTATTTTCTTGCACCGTTCTAATTCTTTAATTGCCAATTCTGTATGCTGCATGGGCAAGGTGCCCAATCCTACAAATCGTTTGGGATATTTTTCAACGATTTCAGCAATATGATCGTTTAAGAAACGAGAAATTTCTAATGTGTCTTTGGGTTCGGCCCAATAACTGAACATTACGGGGATGGTGCTCAACACCTGTACATCTACGTGGTGGTGATTGCATTCTTGGATACGTTGTTCTGCCGACCAGCAGTTGTGTTCAATTTCGCGAAAAAATGCTGTATCCATCATCATTTTCGCGCAGCAGGGTTTATGATGGTCTAGCCATACAAATTCGCCATAGCCAAATTTTTGCGCCCAATTGGGGATTTTTTCCGGGATGATGTGGGTATGAATATCAACGGTGAAAAATTGGTTTGGGGAATGTAGCATGGGGCAAAAATACAGCAAAGGTTTGTAGTTGGGAATAACTGAGAGTAAGAGTATGTTTGCGGTGAAAAATTTTACCCATGAGTCAGCAAGGAAATCGCAGAACGGTGGATTTATTTGGAGCCACCAGTATAGTTGTTGCTAACATGATCGGAACAGGCGTGTTTACTAGTTTGGGTTATCAGTTATTTGGTATACAAACGGGATTTGGAATTGCGATGATTTGGCTGGTGGGAGGCTTGTTAGCATTTTGTGGGGCCGTATGTTATGCCGAATTGGCCACCCGATTCCCGGAAGACGGTGGAGAATATTATTTTTTGGGCAAAATCTATCATCCTGCGGTGGGATTTGTAGCGGGGTTTGTTAGTTCAACCGTAGGATTTGCAGCGCCTATTGCCGGTGCGGCCTTGGCTTTGGGTGCTTATTTAAAAGGGGTTTTCTGGGGATTGGAGCCGGCGGCTAGTAGTGGAGTTGAAGCAGTAACCTCTTCATTGCACTGGTACAGTAAATTACAATCGCCCGATTATATTATTGCCGTAATCGTCATTTTGTTAATTACAGGAATTCATTGGTGGAATGCGCGTTTGGGGATCGATTTTCAGAAGGGTTCTACTGTGCTAAAAATTAGCATGATGGTGCTGTTTATAGTTGCAGGGGTGTATTTAGGCAATCAACCAATAAGTTTTTTGCCTTCGGATGCTTCATTTACCGAATTGTTCGGGGCCAACGAGGTAGGGTCATCCTCTGTGGATATCCCTTGGTGGCAACCATCTTGGATTACAGGGGCTTTTGCCATAAGTTTAGTTTGGGTAAGCTTTGCTTTTAGTGGTTGGAATGCCAGTACCTACATTGCAGGAACTATCGTAAATCCAGAAAAAAACTTAAGTAGAAGTATTATAGCAGGTACCTTAACTGTAACGGTATTGTACGTTTTATTGAATATGGTGTTTATGATGGCATCGCCGTTAAGTTCATTGGTTGGGGTTAAAGAGGTGGGGTTGGTTGCGGCGCAATCGTTGTTGGGAAAATCGGTTGGCGGATTAATGGGAGGTATCATTAGTTTGTTGTTGGTCTCTACCATTTCCAGTATGGTTTTCGCGGGTCCAAGAGTATTGGCTAAGATGTTTGAGGAGATTCCAGCTACTATTTCATTGGCAAAACGGGAAGCGGATGGAAATCCTCGCAGAGCTATTGGTGTGCAATTACTCGTTACCTTGGTTTTGTTGTTTGCGATGGATTTCCCACAACTCATTTACTATATTGCTTTTACGCTTAGTTTATTTACGATGTTAACGGTTTTTGGCATGGTGTGGCTTAGAATCAAGGAAGGAAAGCCAACCGGTTACAAAGCACTCGGATATCCACTTACTCCATTGATTTTTTTAGCCGCTACGTTTTTGGTAGCCATGTTCTTTATCGATCAAAAACCTACCGAAAGTGTATATGGACTAAGTACCATTGGCTTGGGATTGGTATTTTATGGGGTCAGTAAATTATCAACTAAAAAATAATCAATAAGTTAATTCGTTTAATTGAATCCAATCGGCAAATACTTACGCTTTGTACGGCGGAATCAGTCCAGTCTGTCTTTCCGATGTTGGATAAACCAGGAGGAAACCCAAGCGGTAAAGGTTCCAAACATACCTACCCCTGCTGTCATCAAAACGGCAGCAATCATCCTGCCCAAGGTAGTAACTGGGTACATGTCGCCATACCCAACCGTAGTCACCGTTACGTAAGCCCACCAAATTGCATCTTCGGCTGTTTTAATGGTACTTCCAGGCTTGCCTTCTTCCACTTCTAATATGGCAATGCTGGCGAATATCACCAATAATATATAGGCAATAATTGCTGCTGTAAATGTGCTTTGGATGCGGGAACGAAACAGATAATGTATGATTTGTTGAGAAGATCGAAAGGCACGAAATATTCTCAAAACACGGATGATTTGAAAGTAACCGGTTTGGCTAAAAACACCAACGGCAGGAATGCTGGTTATTAAATCTACCCAACCCCATTCGTTGATTAAATAGTGCTTTTTACTTTCTGCTTTTTTGAGGTTTACGATAAAATCAAGGATGAAGATTAAGCAGACAAACGCATCGGCAATGTGGAGTAATCGAATAAGTTGCGGGGTGATATGAAAGAGAAATTCGATAATCACGGCGATGATGACGTACACAGACATCAACATGCTTACGATGTTTAACCCTGTTAAGGTTTTATGCTTGGGATGAAACGAATCTGCTTCCATGCCTTTCGAAAATAGGCAAAATTAAGATTTGCTAGAAGTTTTTTCGATTCTTAAACACAACAATGCCGCCAGTAATAGTAGGCCTCCCCCAATCATTACTGCATGTATCTCGTTGTTGTTCAATAGGTTTTTCATCACCTTTCCAAAGAAAAGGGAAGCGATGATTTCGGGCAATACGATAAAGAAGTTGAAGATTCCCATATAGATACCAATTTTATTCTCAGGAATACTACCACTGAGCATACTGTAGGGCATACTAACTATAGAACTCCAGGCAATACCCACTCCGGTCATTACAAAAAACAACAGATTAGCGTTGTTTTGTTCTACCACCCATCCAAAGGAAAGCAATGCAGCACCGCCGATAGCCAAACAAATCATATGGGTAATTCTATTGGTAAAACTCTTGGCCAACCAAGGCAGGATCAGTGCAAATAAGAACGTAATTAAATTTTGAAAGCTAAACGTTAACCCAGCGAATTCGCCGCCTTTGCCAAAATTCGCCTTGGCGGTACTACGATCGCTTATTACTATCCATTGTACGGCGTCTTTCGGTAGGTTAGCTTTTATTGTTTTTCGGTGATAGGCATTATATATGTTTAACACGGTATCGTAGGTAGCATATTGTACTTTTTTACTTGTTCCATTCACCCCTAGAACCGAAGTGTCTGTGGTATATTGAATGAAATAACGATCCGATAACGTGTCTTTGTTCCAATTTAAACTCAGTAGAACTAAGGTATCCGAAGATGCATTTGGTAACATAGTTGAATCCATTTTTTCATCTTCCTCTGAAATGCTCATTTCGCCCTCTTCTGCCATCGATGAATCTTGGTTTTCAGGAGCGAAATAGGTAATCTCTATTTTTGGATGAATGGTTTCGGTAGCCGAAGGACTGCCTTTAAAAAGACTTTTACCTACCGACGGACTGTAATAAAACCACATTAAAAACAGCCCAGGCCATGTTAAAAATTGTACCTGCGCCAATTGCTTCATGCGCTTTGGCATGTGGGTAATAGCGTGTAAAATTTCCATTGCACCTGCGCCAAATCCTTTTTTACTTTCCGATACTTTGGTACGATCCGGTACTTCAGCAGGTGGGTATTCTTTGCTGGTAAGGATGGTATATAAGACCAGCACGAAAAATGCAGCTGCGCCAATGTAGAAACTTAATTTAACGTTGTAAGGAATGGCGGATGTACTGTGTAAATCCGGTTTTATTCCTGCCCAATTGGTTAGTATCCATGGCAATGCGCTGGCGATTACGCTACCGGCGCCAATAAACATGCTCTGCATGGAAAATCCGAGATCTCGCTGTTCTTCGGGGAGCTTATCGGCTACAAAAGCACGAAAGGGTTCCATGGAAATGTTTATGGATGAATCTAGAATCCAAAGTAAACCTGCGGCCATCCACAATTCCGAACTGTTTGGCATGAGCACCAATGCAGCGGAACTCAGAATGGCACCAATCAAGAAATAAGGTCGTCTTCTGCCCCAAAATGGATGCCATGTTCTATCGGAGATATAGCCTATGATGGGTTGTACAATTAAACCGGTAAGCGGAGCAGCCAACCACAACAAGGGAATTTTGTCGGGTTCAGCATCCAAAAACTGATAGATTGAACTCATGTTGGCCATTTGAAGGCCCCAACCAAATTGAATCCCCATGAATCCAATGCTCATGTTGATTATTTGGAATATCGACAGTTTCGGTTTTTGATTGCTCATACGCTACAAAGATTAGGATTTTTTATTGTCCGATGATTACAAAGCCCCAAGGCTGTAGGTGAATGTTGGAAAGTATAGTGGGTTCTGAAGCAGAGGGAGTTTCCTTTGCCGAAGTGGTTTGATAACGATCGCCGATGAGAATTTGTTGCGATGAAATACCTTTAGACCAACCGGATTGATTTAAGGCAATGGGCGACGGTTCATCACTGAGATTACAAAGTACTAAAATACTTTTTTGCTTGTATGTTTTTCTAAAAATGTAAATACCAGAGCCCATTCCCTCGGCCACAGCAGTTGGAGAGCTAATAATCTCCATGGGGATACCATCCGCATTAAGCAAGGCGGGATGGCTATGTTTTAACGCATTCATACTGCGGTACCATGCATATCGCGAAGTATCGGCCCAAGAGGTAATTGGATCCTTTTTAAAGAACTCTAAGCGTTTTTTATTATTGGCTTCTTCACCGGAATATATTAGGGGTATACTGCCTGAAAGGGTGTAGTTGAGCATGCTAAATAACTTCCATTTTTCGCCATACTTTTCTTCTACTGTTCCGTTCCATGTATTTTCGTCATGATTGGTGATAAAATGCATCGCCAAGGACCCTTTTGGGAATCTGCTGCGCATTTCTTCGATGCTTTTGATAAAATCTGCCGCTGTGATTTTTCCTTTGGCCAAGTCTGCCGATTTTCCATGATAGTTCCAAGCGTAGTAGGCATCAAACGCTTGGTTCATGTAACGCGCTGGGTTTGGGTCGATATCGGGGTTCCATTCCATTTCGGCCAACATAAATAACTGTTTACCCGCTTTAGATTCTAACGCAATTCGTGCTTCTTCCCAAAAATCAGCGGGGACCAAGAAGCATACATCGCAGCGAAAACCATCCAGTCCTAAATCCAGCCAAAACTGCATTTGGTTGATCATTTCTTTTCGTAATGCTGGATTTTTATAGTTCAGTTGGGCAACGTCTGTCCAGTCCCACGGGGTTTTAATTCTCCCAGAATCATCGTGCTGGTACCAATCGGGGTGCTGAGTAATCCAAGGATGATCCCAGGCGGTATGATTTCCTACCCAATCTAAAATCACTTTCATGCCCGCTTTGTGCGCCTGATCTACTACTGCTTTGAAATCGTTAACGTCGCCAAATTCTGGGTTGATGCCTGTATAATTGCTAATACTGTAGTAGCTGCCTAACTCACCTTTTCGGTTTTTCTTTCCAATGGGCTGCAATGGCATAAACCAGAGAATATCAACGCCCAAATTCTGAAGCTTAGGTATGTGCTTTTGGAATGCTTTAAATGTGCCTTCTTGGGTGTATTGACGTACATTTACTTCGTAAATTACTGCATTGTTTACCCAATCGGCATTTTTGAAAATCGGGTTACTTTTTACAATCGGACCATCGGTTGCTTGTCCACCAATCTGTTTAACGTCGCTGATTTTCAACTCTATAGGTTCTACTTCATCTACATCGGTTTCATCTTGGATAATAACGGATTTCTTTTTACTAAAGCACGCCGATTGTGTAAAACTGAAAACGGCGAAAACGGCTAAAATTAGGGATTGTTGGCGGGTAGATAACATGTTAATTTTCTGTTTTGGAATAATAGTTTTTGTATTGGTGTCAATCATACACTTACTATCCGATTTGCAATATAGGAAAGAAATTTGAAACTGCTTGGTTTTGTTTAAGCAAGAAGTGTGAACTTTGCAGACGATGGAACTGAAAGAACTAATTCAACGGGTAGAAACAGGTATTCAGCAAAGTGGTGTAAATCCGGAGGATGCGCGCAGTGGGGAGGACGGGCAGTGGTTGTTATTACGCAACGAGACCCCCATTTACATAGATGCTTGGTTGGATGAACAATCCAGTCCATGGAATTATTTTTTATTTGAAACCGATCGTTCCGTATTTCAAATCACGCTGCCTTTTTGCTATGCTCCTACGTTGCAACGAGAGGCATTTTTAGAGGAATTACTGACGGTAAATTTGAATTTATTGTATGGTAAATTTTCG
>JBJOFM010000216.1:0-3484 GCA_046048755.1 Bacteroidota bacterium
ATGAATGAGGTGCCATGGGCTAAATTTTATTGCATAAGTAATTTCATGCCCAAGTATCCCAGCACCCATATATTGATCCCGCCCATCAATGACGACTGGCATCATTAATGAAATTCCAGTAACGATAATGAAGAGTGCCATAGACATATTCAGCGAACCTTGCCCTCTGAGCGAGCTATCAGTTTTAGAATTAGACGAGCTAATTACTATAAGATAAATAAAAAACCAAACACCCGCTGAAAATGCAAATGGTACAAAACTAAACTCAATTTCCGGAATATTTATTATCGAAACTCCAGAAAATGGTGTTAGAAATGCACATAAATAAACGGTCGACAAAGGTCTTATCAAAGCAACGAGGACAATGCATATAATCAGACAAAGACCTATGAATGGAATCTCCATACTAATTAGCCTTGTAGCTCTGAGGGAAGATTTTCATATCAATACTTTTAAGCCCCCCCCTAATGCATGTTTAATTCAGGTTCATCATAAACGAATGGCAATCCTTTAGTTATGCCATCGCAGATTACATCCAAACCTGGATCGACACCAACTTGAAGATCTTTTAAGTTTGCTATATTCATATCAAATGGTGGCCACCCTGGAACAGAGCGAAGGCTTCGCAAAAAAATCATGCGGCGAAAAAAAAAGTGGTAGGCGTACATACATGCACGCTGCCGGATCTTCTCACTCAAACCTTCTTTGAAGGGCAACTTATCCAGCAGCTGGAAATAGTCATCACGATTGATTGCGTCAAAGGTTAATCCCTTATTGCGAATCCACGCTTCACCTGCAACAATAACAGGGATACCCTTGCTTGTTAGCTCAACACCCATCTTTGTTCCATAAATTAATGCCGCGTTGCTTAGTGCGATCACGGCATATGTACTGATATTACTGTCGGGAGGTATCAATCGAACATTATGGGGCAACTTGGGAAAACGACTTGCAACGAGGTCGACAACCAGTTGACGAGATGGAACTCTTCCATTAATTTCTGCAGGATGTATGCGAATTACAAGCTGCAGATCAGGCCGCCGCCCAAAATACTCAACAGTCTCCACTAACCAATCAATCATACTGGCAAATGCATTTGTCGGGTAGTGTATCTGGGCATCCCACAATACATTTGTCAGCATCGCAACGCAAGTTTTCTTAGGATCTAAATTTAATCGTGATCGTATCTTATCTTCTTCAACCGCTGGGTTTTCTAGCTGGAAGGTAATCCAATCTTCTTTGCCACGCCAGCGACTATGGAGGTAAGAATTCAATGCATTTAAACGTTCATTCGTCCAGGGGATGTGTTCCCAAATACTTGTTGGCTCATCCATCAACGTATGATGATATGTGTCCCCATGGCTAAATAAAAAGCGTTCTTTACGGTATGCGACGTTCCAAGCCACAACTCGAATACCCATCTCTCTTGCCACAGATGCGATGATTCCTTGTGGTACGTATATGCCATGATGAACAACGACGACATCGATACCACGCTCACGAAACAAGTTTTTGAAGACTTGGGTTGTAATCAAAGCTGCACGAAAATAGTTTCTCAATATTCTTTCACCGTATTCCTCGCTTTCGAGCTCAGCTTTTGCAAAAAACCTGAGCGCACCTGCAAGAGCATGCTCTCCCACTGCAACTCCACCATCAACATAAGTTTTCATTAAAGACTTATTAGCCGCTGAAACAACTTGCTCAATATTTTTCAAATCAGTATCAGAGAGGAAATCGCTGTAAGCGTTTACATTGAGTCCTGCATCCCGCATAGCGCGAGCCGCCGGATCAAAGCAAACACGACAATAATCCTTGGGCCCAGAATTAGCTAAACGCTCAAGACGGTCTCGGTACCATGCGAATGTGCAATTCTGACATGCTGGCAAAATCCCATCGCATAATACGAATTCAGCGTGATGACCACGCAACATCAAGGCCAAACTCAATACCTTCTCGAGGCGTGATGCCACAAGCTCAGAACCTAGACTTGTTGCAAGGAGAATTCGGTGTCCTTTTTTTTGAGTCGCGACTAGCTTGTCGATCTCCTTTTTTTCTCGTTTAGCGAATGTCTTCCAACCAACATATGCATTACTATGGACATTAAGCCATTTATGCCAGTATCGAAGTGTGCGGCTTTTTCTGGCGAGATTTCCAATCATCTTAATCATGTTCGTCCCTCACTCCCATGATTTTATCCATTTCCTTATAAGCCTGAGTACGTAGCAATGAATTTAAGCTGCCTTTTGGCAATGGCATAAAAGTCTTTTCAAGGGCATCTAAAATTGCCTTTTCGCTTTCCGTGTTTACAACAATACAATATGGTCGAACATTTGAAGGCAATCTCTGAAATATCAATGGTTTGACCAAGGTCCAGCATCCACACTCCGTAGCTTCTAAAATTTTTGTTTTAAATCCAAAACCGTAATCAGTCAACAGCGCAACTGCACGAGACTCCTGTAGTAATTTAAGGGGATCATGAACAAACCCTACACGCTCAACAAAATCTGGGATAAATTTGGGGACCATATTTTTGTGCCCAGTAATTAGGTAACGCCACTTATCAGTGTATACCCTTGCGATTCTTGCAAATTGTCCAAAGCGTTGAGCGCTGTCACTTAAAAATGAAGATTCGCCACTAGACATGACACAAACCAACTGATCTCTACGTCTAACATTAGTTCCGGAACCAGTAGGCATCGAGTCTCTAGGAATAAAATATGGAATATAAGTAGTTTTTCTTTTATCTGTTAGCCAAGCCCAATAGTGGTCTCGCTCCCAATCTGTGACAGCTAGAATGCAATCTGCTAATCGAGCCGACTGGAGATCTCCCCACCCCTTCTGAAGCATTGCCAGAAATGCTTTTGCTGCCTTTCTGAAATTTCCTTGCAAAAACCACAGCCACGTGTGTTGAAACCAGTGAGGGAATTCCGCGTTATGAGATCGCACTAATATACGCAATTCTGAATATTCTGATCTTAGATAGCGAAGCGAACGCACGTACACGGAATAATGAATAAGCACAATCGTATATTCCGTCAAATCTCGACTTATAAGATACTTGAGAAGCCACCGATCTGAACGGTTTGGGACAACTACTTCATCATGGGCAATCGCTCGGTCATCTAAGTATTCGGAAAAAATACGAATGCCCTTTGCCCCCCCAGAATATTTATGCTCCTCTGATAAAACAGAGTCTGGTAAGACGTGTAATACCTTCAAATTACATACAGAATCTTTAGCTCTTGCCAAAACACAGCCCCTTCTCCCTCTTACCAGTATTAATTTCAAAATGAAATGGCTCTCCTTCAAGAATGCCTTTGCATATTAGATCTAGACCTGGCTCTGCACCCAACTCTAGGGCAGAACAATTTTCAAACGTGACAAAATATCTTGAGGTGCCTGGAATATGGCTCATAAAGCGAATTGGGATCATGCGGCGAAAAAAGAAATGGTAGGCATAGCGCAAGGCGCGATCACGTCTTTC
>JBJOFM010000217.1:0-9068 GCA_046048755.1 Bacteroidota bacterium
GCCATCAGCAAAGACGATATTTTTGGGTTTGTCCAAGGTACATTGACGCAATCCGTTTGCGATTTCGTATTCTAAATTATCAATCGCTTTTTGGATGTTTTCTGCCGGATCCAAGGCTACATCCAATTGATAAAAATTCACGGCAACACTTTTGCCAGCGTAGTTTAATTCTGCAGCTGGAACCAGTTGCTTTATGGTTAATTGATCACCCGATTCGTCTTCAATATCGCGTACAGCAAACAACCCTTTTCCTGCAAAATCCTCAATAATGGCGGAAATTTCCGATCCTGTTTTATCGGCAAAGGGGTCTACTATTTCTATTTCGATATTTTTCCCGGAAGCTTCTCGGAATTCGTAGGCTAAATCCCGAATTTCATCCCGCAATTGCCTGAAACGTGGACTCATTTCGCCATCGAGGTATAATTTGAAATAGAGTTTTTCGTTCAGCTTAGAGCATAATTTTAGGGAGGTCTCGGACAGGGTATACCTGTTTTCCGCCGTTAAATCGATGCGTTTGTAAAATACATTGGCCAATACATTGATCACTACAACAATGACCAACAGGGTACCCCATTCCAAAAAGGATGCGTATTTGGCGGTTCGGTTTGTGTTTTTTGTTGTTTTCATTACCACTTTCTGCTTTCAAAAACCAACTTAGTGCTTCCGAGAAATACGGCGGCAAACCCAACAAAATACACCACATCACGCGTATCCAATACTCCACGGGAAATACTGCGATAATGGAAATCTAAACTAAACCATTCCAGGCTTTTCCCTATTTCGGCCAACCATTTCAAATCGCCCAATAAACCCAATATTCCATACCAAAAGAAGCACAATGCCATGGAAATGATGAGTGAGATGATTTGATTGTCGGTGAGAGAACTGGCAAACAATCCGATGGCAGCGTAGGAGGTAGCTAGCAGTAGCAATCCAAAATACGATCCAATGAGTGCGCCGTTATCCAATGATTGCCCCTCAACTAAGAGCTCTTGGATGGTGTAAACGTATAATCCAGTGGGCAATAAGGCGAACGCAATTAACGCTACGGCGGCTAAAAATTTCCCCAAAATGATGGCCGAATCGGATATCGGTTTGGTGGTAAGGGTTTCTATAGTACCCAATCTCCTTTCCTCCGATAGCGATCGCATCGTTATTGCTGATACCAAAAAGATGAGTAAATATGGAGCAATGTTGAACATTACTTGAAGGCTGCCCACCCCCAATTCTAAAATGCTATTGTCTTTGATCAACCAAAGGAATAGGCCCGAAATGATAAGGAACACCGCCATTACGATGTAGCCTATTAAGGAGCCTAAAAAGCTGCGAATTTCTTTTTTAAATACGACCCACATGTCCAGTTACCGTTTTAAAAATGTTTTCCAATGAATTTTCTTCTTGTTGTAATGCGATAATCACATCTCCTTTTTCAGCGGCTTTCCGCGAAATCTTTTCCCGTAAATCTGCCGTGTTGCCTACAATTTCAAATGTGGTAGGACTGATGGTTGAATAGGTTAGTACTTCCGGAATTTCTGTAAACCAGGTTTCCGAAATGGACGATGAAAACTCAACTTTTACGGTTATTTGATTTAGGGACTGATTGTTACGCAGTTGTTCGATTCCTCCGTTGGCTACAATGGATCCTTTGTTAATAATAATTACCCGAGAACACATGGCCTCCACCTCTTGCATGATGTGAGTGGAAAGTAACACTGTTTTTTCGTGACCTAGATTTTTAATTACCGATCGCATTTCCATGACTTGAATGGGGTCCAATCCGCTGGTGGGTTCATCCAAAATGAGTACTTCTGGATTGTGAATGAGCGCTTGTGCTAAGCCTACGCGTTGGCGATACCCTTTGGAAAGTTGACCAATTTTTTTGTGGCGTTCTGGACCTAATTGTGTGAGTTCAATGGCTTTATTGGCCGCTGTTTTTCTGTCTTTTACCCCAGATAATCCCCCAGCGTAGTCTAGATATTCCAACACGTACATATCTAAGTACAAGGGATTGTGTTCGGGTAGGTATCCAATTTTTCTTCTTGCTTCGATCGAATTTTCAACCGCATCCATACCACATACTTCTATGCTGCCTACCGTGGGTGGGATATACCCCGTTATCATTTTCATTGTGGTGGATTTTCCCGCTCCGTTTGGACCAAGAAAGCCTACAATTTCTCCCGATTTTATCGAGAAATCAATGTGGTCAACTGCCCATTGCTGACCATATTTTTTTCCTAAACTTGATACAGTTATACTCACGATTAATTTGCAAAAATAGGTGACTATGCAATAATAAAAACGCTAGAAAAAGCATTTTATCTTATCGGCGTCTACGATAGCTGGATTTTCGGGATGAACGCTTGTAATAACTGCGTTTTTTCTTGTACCGGGATTTAACCGTAGTTTTGGAATAAGGCAATTGATAGGACTGTTGAGATACGTATAAGGTGTCCGTGGCGATGGAGTACTCGCCAAAATTAATTACGTGGCTTGGATTTAACGGCCTGCCCAAAAACCGTGTTTCAAAATGCAGGTGCGGACCGGTGGAATGTCCGGTAGAACCGCCTAGCCCAACACATTGCCCAGCATTTATCAAGGTGCCGGGTGTAACCAATAATTTACTTAAATGCGCATAGAGCGTTTCCAGTCCGTTGTAATGTCGAACCACCACACAATACCCATAACCTTGGTAATATCTACTCATTCGAACCACACCGTCAAAGGCGCTAAAAACAGAATCGCCAATGCTGAGTTGTAGGTCGATGCCTGTATGTGGTCTTCCATGCCGCCAACCGTAAGTAGAATTGGTTCTTCCATACATGGGCATGGCAAATTTGCAATCCGATTCTACCAATACCAGTGGAACTTCCTCGGTTAAGTTTTTAAGGCTAAAACGATAGGCATCAACATGTAAGGTGTCCCAGAAGGCATAAAAATCGTATTCCGGTAACATGCCCGGCAGGGTGTATTCTTCTTCTTCGTAGAATTCCAAACTATCCAATGTTCTGCCGTAAATTCCTTGGTTGAGGGGCGTTACCGTGTTTCTTTGGGCAGCCGGTGTAGGTTTTCTGTAATACGACTTTTTCTTTTTTTTCGGTGGCGCGGCAGGGTGGTTGCTGTACACGCGGTTGAAAGAAACGGAAGCAGTTGGGATTATTAGGTTTGTAAACTCGCTGGACGAACGCAGTGAACTACCGAATTTAGGCCGTGCAAAGCAATTTCCTACAAGCATCCAAGCACTAATTAGCACTAAGATTTTGCAGGGATAATAATTCAATAGCTTGTTCACGGTCTCTGATCAGTTGATTTTTCAAGGCTTCAAGCGATTCGAAGCGTTCAATTTTACGCAAAAATTGTACCAAACCTAAGGTGATTGGTTGGTTGTATATATCTTGATTGAATTCCAGTAGGTGCGCTTCAATTTTGGTGTCGATACCATTCACGGTGGGCTGGGGGCCGATATTGCAAACCATGGGAATTTGCACCTCGTGAATCCACGCATACCCGCAATAAACGCCGTGAGCAGGAATGAGCTTATAGGGGTCTTTTATGGAAATGTTGGCGGTGGGGAATCCAATGGTCCTACCCAATTGTTTTCCTTTTTCCACCATACCGGTAAGTAGGTAGGTGCTTCCAAGTAATTGATTTGCTTCGGAAATATTGCCCTCCATCAATGCTCTGCGAATTCTGCTGCTGCTAACAGCTATCGCTTCGATGAGGTTTGCTTCTATTTCTAAGACTTCAAATCCGTACGACTTTCCAAGTTGCGTTAATTCTTCAAAACCACCGGTTCTATTGTGCCCAAATCGGTGGTCATAGCCCACAACCATTATAGCAACTCCCAGGCTATTTACTAAAATATCTTCAACAAATTCGGCGGGTGATTTTTTACTAATTTCTTCGGTAAAGGGTAAAACTAGAACATAATCAATGCCGATATCAAATACCGCTTTAGCTTTTTCTTCAATAGATTGTAAAGTTCTCAGCGATTGATCGTTGGGATTAATAACCAATCGGGGATGAGGGTGAAAAGTGAGTAGTAAGCTTTTTTTCTGTTGCGATTTTGCTGTGGCTACCACTTGTTTTAATACTGTTTGATGTCCGCGATGCACGCCGTCGAAGGTGCCTTGGGTGATCACCAAGCCTTCATGTTTGGGTACTTCGTTGAGATTGTAAAACAGGTTTTGCAACATTTTGCTGCAAATTTCGTTTAAATTTTGCGGTTAATCTGCTTGCTCACGTTAATTTTGTTGAAAATGCTTAGGCTAACGATTGTTGTATTTTTATTTGGAATCTCTGGAGCAATGCAAGCTCAAATTGGAGGGAATGGAGTTTTTTCTATCCTCAGAACACCCATGCATGCACGATCGTTGGCTTGGGGTGGATACATGAGTTCACAGCATTCGCCGGACCCCATGCAAGTCAGTTCAAATCCCGCATTATTACGTAGCGGACATCATCTGAATTCTGCATTTTCGGCAGGTTCATTGTTGCCAACAATACGAACGGCAAACGCCTTGGTTGCTTGGCATTCAGGGCATGCAATAGCCAATGATTCCTTGCGTGAATCCAAACCTACCTTTGCTTTTTCGGCCCAGTATATCGATTATGGTTCTATGTTGTCTTATGATGATGGCGGAAATAGTCTTCCTGGCATATCGGCTAATGAAACCAATATTTCTCTAATGGCTGCTAAGCCGTTGCGCAAGAATTGGTATGTTGGAGCTCAAGCAGGAATGGTTTACTCCATTTTAGGCCCTTATGTTTCCAATGGTATTCATCTCACTTTAGGGACAACCTACGTAAATAAAGATTCCACCATCACCACTTCTTTATTAGCGCGAAATCTGGGCGCTCAAATCATTACGTATCGGAATGCACCGCGTGAGAGCCTCGGTCCCAATTTAGAATATTCGGTGTGCTTTACCCCCAAGCATATGCCGTTTCGATTTCATATCACCGCACACAATTTACAACGTTGGGATCTCACCTACAATCAATACACGGGAACTACGGGCCAGGTGGATTTAAGCGGAAATCCCGTGGTGGTGGAAGAGGCTGGGTTTGGAGAGAAGCTGGCCCGACATATTGCCGTGGGTATGGAAATGGCGATGGGTAAGAATTTGTCGTTCTTGTTTGGGTACAACGATCAACGCCGTAAAGAAATGAATAACAATTATTTCCGAGGAACAGCAGGGTTTGGTTGGGGATTGAAATTTAAATTTTTGCGTTGCGATGTTACCTATTCTTCGGCATCGTATTTCCCGGGATACAATTCCAATGTCTTTACGTTTATATTGAATACAAATCGGTTTGTCAGAAAATAAGTTGGTGAAAATTAACATTGCAATTGACGGCTATAGTAGCTGCGGAAAAGGAACAATCGCCAAATCATTGGCACAAATACTGGGTTATCGATTTATTGATACCGGTGCGATGTACCGAAGTGTAACCTTGTATTTTATTGAAAATGAGGTGGATATTTCCTCCCCTAAATCGGTAGAGGACGCGCTAAACCATATTGCCATTGATTTTTCCATTACCTCCGAAGGTTTGCAAGAAGTTTTGTTAAATGGGGTATCGGTAGAAAAGGAAATCCGAGAAATGCGTGTTGCCGATAGGGTGAGTGAAGTGGCTGCATTATCTCCCGTCCGAAAAAAATTAGTAGCCTTGCAGCAACAAATTGGCGCTAATAAAGGGGTGGTTATGGATGGAAGAGATATTGGTACGGTGGTGTTTCCGGATGCCGAATTGAAGATATTTATGACGGCTCGACCTGAAATACGAGCCAATCGCCGGTGGAAAGAGTTGGTAGCCAAAGGGGATTCGGTTACGGAAGCCGAGGTGCTAGCCAATTTAAGTCATCGCGATTCGGTGGATTCTTCCCGAGAAGACTCTCCACTAACACTCACAAGCGATTACCGCGTTTTAGATAATTCCGATTTGGATAGAGCGCAGCAACTGGAGTTGGCGATGTCGTGGGTAAAGGAAGTTGTAGGTCATGAAGTATAATTGGCCATAAATCGTAATTGGCCATTAATTGCGATCAGCTATGGATGAAAAATACTTAGGGATTAATTTTGTTTAAATTTTCATCGATGGGTAGCTCATTTTTGGTGAACATTCCGTTGATATCTTCGTTTGAATCATAGCAATTTGGATTGTTTTTTTGTAGTTATCTATGAGGCAGAAAATTGTAGCAGGAAATTGGAAAATGCATAAGACCCTGGAAGAAAGTCAGGCGTTAATTACTGAAATTAGAGGGTTGGTTCGTGACGAGTATCGCGGACAAGGGAAAGTGGTTATTGCTCCTACATTTATGGCCTTGCCATCTGCTGTTCGGTTGGTAGAAGGGACAGAAATATCGATTAGTGCGCAAAACGCTCATTACGAAGACCAAGGAGCATTTACTGGAGAAATTTCTGTGCCGATGTTGAAATCGGTGGGTGTAGAATATGTGATTATTGGTCACAGCGAACGTCGTCAATATTTTGGGGAAACCAATGCCATGTTGGCGGCTAAAGCCAAATCAGTAATTCGACATGGTTTGAAAGTGATGTTCTGTGTTGGTGAAACATTGGAACAGCGTGAGAGCAAACAATATTTTCGGGTCATTGAAGAACAGGTGTCTCAAGGGTTGTTTGGTTTGGATCGCAAAGAATTCGCGCAAGTGGTGATTGCCTATGAACCTGTATGGGCAATTGGTACGGGCTTAACGGCTTCTCCCGAACAAGCACAAGAAATCCATGCGTATATACGTAAGCTGCTTGCGGCACAATACACCACTGAGCTTGCGGATCAAACTTCTATTCTATACGGAGGTAGTGTTAAGCCGGAAAATGCTACATCTATTTTTATGCAAGCCGATATTGATGGAGGCTTAATTGGCGGTGCTGCTTTAAAAGCACGCGATTTTATCGATATTGTTAAGGCGATGCGCTAATATTTTCAATATTTAATGCACTTGGTGCGTTATTTGTTGAAGGCTTTGAAATTTCTATGAGGAAAGGTTTATTTCTAATTTTATTATTGGGTTTTTCGTTCCGGCTATTTGCCCAGAGCGGTCAGTTTAGTCCAGTACCTGCACAATTTATTGTGGAGTTTGAATCGTTTATCAAAAAAGCGAATGATAAAAATTTAAACCGAAACTTTGGAATTTTTAAAGAAAACTGGGAATTAGGTAAATTCTCACCCAGTCAGCAGAAATTTATCGTGGATATTTCCAATCAGATGCTGTTGGAAAAAATGAGTGTTCAGCCGCATTTTGAATTGTTTATAACCACAGTTGCTGCGTTTTTGGAAAATAAAATGCCCGATAAAGTTCTGGTGCAATGGCAAAAAATTACCCAATCCCTGATCGGCGACCAGAACAAAGAATACCTTGATTTTCTGCAAACTACGGCGGTCTTATTCTCTAAAAAAATTCTATATCAAGGCGGATCATCCATTTACAGTGTAGATACGTTGGACTTCGATATGGCCTATAAAGGAGAGATTATTTTCACTTTTAATAACATTACTCTTACCTGCAAAGGGGTAACGGATAAGATGGAGGTGAAGGCAACATCGGGGACCTATTATCCAGCGAAAAAAATGTGGAAAGGGACCTCGGGAAAGGCGGGTTTTGAACGGGTTTTGGGCGATGAAACTGCTTGGGTGAGTTTTGGGAAATACCAAATTGCCATTGATCAGAATTCCTACAGTGTAGATACGGTATTGTTAAATTATCCGCGATTTTTTAAAGAGCCGATCGTGGGTCGATTTAAGGATAAATTAAGTACAGACCCCGATTCAAATCGAGTAAAAAATTCGGGTTTCCCGGTGTTTAACTCCTTTAGTAACAGTTTGAATATCCGAGGAATTGTTGGCGACGAAAGCTTCTTTGTGGGTGGTTTTTCGATGCAAGGAAAATCCATAACAACGGCAACGGCGGATGGTAGACCTTCCAATATCGATGTGTTTTACAAGGGTAAAAAACAGGTAACGCTGCGCAGTCCATCCTTTAAAATAGTGGATGGTTTGGCAGGTTCATTGAATTGCGAGTTTTTTGTCTATTTGGATAGTGGAAACGTAATTTATCACCCCAACGTAAAAACGAGTTTCTATTTCGATAAGAATTTGCTTCTGATTGAGCGGGGAGAACAAGGCTTGATGCGCGTTCCTTTTCGCGACGATTATCATAAAATTAATTTCGATGTACAACAAATCCGATGGAAAATAAAAGAGCCATTTATGGATTTGGATAACATCAACAACGACCAAGAAGCGCGATTTTCTTCTGAGGAATTTTTTAAGGATATTTTGTATTTGCGTATGCAAGGGATGTTGGCTTCCAACCCCATCGAAAATATTTATGCATATTATAATCGTATGCCGCCCGATCCCGTGGCAGATAAATTACAAAAGGATATAAAAAAGTTAATGACGAGCAAAAATCCAGCAGACAAAGTGTTGATGGATCAAAAAATCAAAGAACTTCAAGAACGTAAAAAAGCTCAACGTGCCAGTTTTAAATCTTCTGAGCGTATCAAATTTAATATCAATGATTATGCGCAGTTTATCGGCTCGCAAAAGGAATATCTGATAACACCATTTATCGAATTGCACGATCAGGGATACATTGTGTACGATCAAGCTCAGGACAGTGCTACGATTTTACCAAAATTGTGGCGACATGTTCAGGCACACCAAAAAACGAGGGATTACGATGTAATTCGTTTGGCCTCAGTTATTGGGAAAAAGCCCAATGGAACATTAAACCTACTGAGTTACGAATTGGATTTGGAAGGGGTGAATCGATTCTTTTTCTCGGATTCCCAAAACGTTATTGTGGCACCCACGGATCAAAAGGTTACAATGCTAAAAAATCGGAATCTCCGATTTGGAGGTCAAGTAAGAGCAGGTAGATTTGACTTCTTCGGTAAGAAATTCAATTTCGACTACAGTCAGTTTAAAATACAGTTCAGCAATGTAGATTCTATTCAGATGTATTTCCCGGATAGCACGGGAAGGAGATTGGTGAAAATTAAATCGGTTATTAGAAATACCTCGGGTACCTTGTATATCGA
>JBJOFM010000218.1:0-9674 GCA_046048755.1 Bacteroidota bacterium
ACCAAGAGCAAATCGCCAAACGACTTTTTCAAATGATGCATCTCCAAAATCTTTGCCCCCATGCGTTCCATACGCATTTTTATATTCACCTCTTTTTTGGTAGTGACCGACCTAACTTTCGATTCTAAATCATCAAAAGCTTCAACTCTACTTTTACTTTTTGTAGTTCGCGCTTTGGGCATTCTGCGCACCCATTCCAGTTCTCGTCGATAAAGATTTTTATCTTTTTCCAATTCACTAGCGGCCACCATTTCTCTATGAGCCTTATTTTCAACAAAATAGCTATAATTCCCCTTGTATGTATACAATTTACCTCGATCGATTTCCAAAATCCGATCGCAAACCCGATCTAAAAAATATCGGTCGTGAGTAACCAATAACAATGTCAGATCTTTTTGAGATAAATATCCCTCCAACCACTCAATCATGGCTAAATCCAAGTGGTTGGTTGGTTCATCCATAATCAATAAATCCGGTTGGGATAGTAACACTTGGGCAAGTGCAACGCGTTTCCTCTGACCACCACTTAGACTACCTGCAATTTGATCAAAATCATGAATCTGCAATTGCGTTAACACCTGCTTAACCTTGTGCTCGTAATCCCAGGCATCCAACTCATTCATCAGCGTCATGGCTCTATCCAATGCCGCATTGGTTGCGTCATTCTGAACTTTTTCGTGTTCCACAACCGACTTCTCATAGGCTTTAACTGCATCGGCTACAGCTCCAGATTCCTTAAGTATATTTTCAATGATCGTTAAACCATCGTTTAACACGGGATCTTGCGATAGAAATCCAACACGAATATCCTTGCGAATAATCGCGACCCCACTATCCGGTGTTTCTTTTTTTGCTAAAATTTGAAGCAAAGTACTTTTGCCCTGACCATTTCCTGCCACCAATGCCACCTTTTCCCCTTGTTGTATACCAAACGAAATGCCGTCTAACACAGGCTTATCGTGCCATGTTTTTTTTACTTGCTCTACCGATATATAATTCATAAAAATACCTAAACTCCAATAATTTTCGCCTTGCAAAACTAACCCCTCAAGCACCAACAATTTCTGTTATTTTAGCAGAATAATGAATTATCGGCATTTTATTCTCTTTGCGCTAGTATCTATCTCTCAAATAAGCGACTTAATTGCACAAAAGTATGCGGACCAAGTCGCCGTAACCGCTAAAGTTGCAGAAGCACCCCAACATTTACCCTACAATTTTATTGGAACATTTACGGGAAAAATGGAAACGATGAAATTGAATAAACCTAACCCTCAATTTAATGCAAACATGCAATTGAGTATTTATCCTACTTCTTTCGATGCGATAAAATCAACCAACTTAACTCCAAAAAATCGCTATAAATCACCGTATTTGCCCAATAACAGTATTTATCAATTCACCCTAATCTATACGGTAAATGGAATTAAAGAATTTAGAAATTATACCATCCATGTAATCGATAGTGCTAAAGGCACCGGCTTTTTGGATGAACAAAACGGAATTTTAATTCCATATAGTATTCATAACAACAAACTCATTGTTCACTTCAATTTAAAACCATACAACTACAATACTATCAAGGTGTACACCTTTAGCAAACACCTGGTAAACGAGGAAACTTATTCCGGTTCTAATTTTTTCCAATCGGGCGATACAACGATACAAAATTTTAACCCCCATGATCCCCAAACCCCAACATCAGACGACGTTCCATTAGTTTCTTGTAATATTCTAAGCACTTACCAATCGGCCAATCTAATTCGCGAAACAGAACCCACTGTTACCCAAGGAAAACTGCATCAATACGGTTACTTTCCATCCAAATACACCAACCCACACAGGGTGGCCGTTTGGGTTCCTGATAACTATCAGCCTTTCAGCAATACCCCTGTCATCTACATGCACGATGGTCAAATGCTGTTTGATTCCGGCAGTACATGGAATCACCAAGAATGGGGTGTAGACGAATTACTTTCGGCCCGAAATAAAAAAGCTATTGTTGTAGGGATCTGGAACGATGGGGTCAATCGATCGGGCGATTACTTTCCGCAAGAGGTTTGGGAAAATCACCTAACTGAAGCCGATAAAGATTCCATTATTAACGTAACCAAAGGATTGGTACCCTTATTTGGATCGGCGAGTAAAGCCAACTCCGATAATTACCTAAATTTCCTAGTAAAGGAACTTAAACCATTTATAGACACCATGTACAGACCTGCAACCAACCCAGAAAACACCCTAATTGCTGGAGCAAGCATGGGCGGATTGATATCTTGGTATGCACTGTGCGAATACCCAGAAGTTTTTGGAAGTGCCATTTGTTTATCTACGCATTGGCCGGGTACATCCCATTTAAAATATCCAAACACACCCAAAGCATTCGAAAATTACCTGTCAAAGAAATTACCTTCGTCTACAACTCACAAAATCTTCTTTGCCCATGGAACCGGATACTTGGATTCTTTATATGTAGAGCCACAAAAAAGAATAGACCTATTAATGAAGAAAAAGGGTTATACCCAAAATAAAAACTGGAAAACTGTGGTTTACGTTGGAGCCGATCACAAAGAATCTGAATGGCAAAAACAAATGGTAGACGCACTGAATTTTTTACTTCCGGAAACCAAAAAATCGAAAAAATAACAGTTATTTAAGCAACTACTTTTTTAGAAAAATAAAATTTCTCACTTGCCAATAGTAATTTCATGGAACTACTCGAGTGGTAACATATGAACTACCTAATGCTGAGCTATAAATTGAAAGAATTAGAGTAAATTAGAATCTACCCTAAGAAAAGCCGTTTAAAGATTACTTCTTACTACTTCGAAAAGCACGTTCGTAAGATTCAATCCACTGTTGAACCGTAATCTTCGTCGCCAACTCACCAATTAATGAAAACGGTATATCCTCAGGTTTTTTAAATCGAATACATCCCTTTCCCATATCTAATTTCTTCGAACTGTAATTGGGCCATTCCGAAACAAACCAATCCAAAACGGCATTTTTTCCATGTTGATCCTGAGCATATAACCCCATGTGGTGAAGAGAAATGTGATTCTTCTTCGCTGCAAAACTGATAAATGGAAGAGGTTGTTTAGGATCGCAATGGTAACCATTAGGATATAAGCTGTGTGGAACTGCAAAAGACACCATTCCATAACTAATACATGGGATAAAACCTACTGGTAGGTTTGTAGATATTGCTCGATACAATTCCTGCAAACAAGAAATTCTATCCTCGTCATTTTTATTGATTAAATCGTTTATGTCCGATGGAATATTTGTCATTTTATCAAACTATTTTAAATACAAAAAATTGAGCCGACAAACAAACCTCACACTTGCAAAATTCCCGGATGGAAAGTCTCTACCGGCGCATGATTCGCAGCTTCTATACCCATCGATATCCATGTTCTTGTCTCCATAGGATTAATAATTGCATCAACCCATAATCTTGCAGCAGCATAATACGGAGTGGTCTGATTTTCATAACGTTGAGTAATCTTATCCAATAATGCCTGTTCTGCTTCGGGTGAAATTTCCTCGCCTTTGCTTTTTAAACTTGCTTTTTCGATTTGCAACAATGTCTTTGCCGCCTGCTCGCCGCCCATTACCGCTATCTTAGCTCCTGGCCACGCTACTATTAATCGAGGATCATACGCCTTTCCGCACATGGCATAATTACCCGCTCCGTAACTGTTACCCATGATAATGGTAAATTTCGGCACCGTGGAATTGCTTTGTGCCATAACCATTTTTGCACCGTCCTTAATGATTCCACCCTGCTCACTTCTACTGCCAACCATGAAGCCGGTCACATCCTGCAAGAAAACTAAGGGTATTTTCTTCTGATTGCAATTCATAATAAATCGGGCCGCCTTATCGGCACTGTCACTGTAAATAACTCCGCCAAATTGCATTTCACCCTTTTTGCTTTTTACCATCTCACGGTTATTTGCAACAATACCTACCGCCCAACCATCGATTCGTGCATAGCCGCATAAAATTGATCTACCATATCCCTCTTTGTATTGTTCAAATTCGCTATTATCCACCAATCGCTCAATAATCTCAATGGACTTATAAGGTTTTGTTCTTTCCGATGGTAATAATCCCCAAATTTCTTCCATGTTCTTGGTTGGTAGAACCGGTTTTACACGATCAAATCCAGCTTCTTCATACTTGCCAATTTTATTCATGATATAACGGATCCTACTTAAACAGGCCTGATCTGTTGGAAATTTATCATCAATTACACCCGAAATTTCACTTTGAGTTACTGCACCTCCTAAAGTTTCGTTATCAATATCCTCACCGATAGCAGCCTTCACCAAATAACTACCTGCTAAAAATATACTTCCTGTACCTTCAACAATCAATGCCTCATCGCTCATAATAGGCAAATAAGCACCACCCGCAACACAACTTCCCATCACAGCAGCAATTTGGGTAATACCCATTGCACTCATTTTTGCATTGTTGCGAAACATTCTTCCGAAGTGTTCCTTATCGGCAAAAATCTCGTCCTGCATTGGTAAAAACACACCTGCACTATCCACCAAGTAAATAATCGGCAACCGATTCTCCATGGCTATCTCCTGGGCTCTTAGATTTTTCTTTCCCGTAATAGGAAACCATGCACCCGCTTTCACTGTAGCGTCGTTTGCAACAATGACACATTGCCTACCTTCAACATAACCAATTCCAGCCACAACACCTCCCGCCGGACATCCCCCTTGTTCTGCATACATATCATACCCCGCAAATGCACCAATTTCTATCCATTTACTGTCCTTGTCTCTAAGAAAATCAATCCTCTCCCTAGCAAGAAGTTTTCCCTTTTCCTTCTGCTTGGCCGCAGCCTTGGCACCACCTCCCTGAGCAATCTTATCCAAACGAGCTTTCACCAAATCCCATTCCTGCTTGTTCAAATCCTCGTTTTTATTAAATTGAATATCGGTATTGGACATAGCCTCAAATTTACGAATAAACCCAACCACTTTCCTTGAATCCCAAACATACGCTCTTTAAATAAGCCATTTTCTTAGACAAAAACCAATAAAATTATTAAAAGCAACACCCCTGAAAACACAAATATTTCTTTCCGATTTTGAATCACTTCCAAAGCGAGTTTATAGTCATTTTCAAATAAAACAAGGAAAATCAATATTTTTATACTACCTTTGCAGCGCTTAATTCTTTAGAGCGATTTCTAGCGGCATGCAAGTGCATGTCACACAAATGCGGAACCCGGCTCAAAAGTCTTTCGCATTATTACTAAAAAATGAGTACATTTCAAGACTTAGGGCTGATTAAGCCCCTGTTAGCTGCTATTGAAAAGCAAGGCTACCAAAACCCCACGCCCATCCAAGTTCAGGCCATGCCTGTAATCCTTCAACACCGCGATTTGTTTGCTACCGCTCCAACAGGAACTGGAAAAACAGCAGCTTTTGCTATTCCTATCCTCCAGAGTATCATTCAAAATCCACAAAAGAAAACCCACGCCTTAATCTTAGCTCCAACCCGAGAGTTGGCACACCAGATTTCGGATAACTTTAAAAAATATGCTAACGGTACAAATTTAAAAATGGCCTTAGTCTATGGTGGTGTTTCTCAAATGCGTCAAGTAGATGAAATTCGCCGCAATCCACAAATTATAATCGCCACCCCTGGTAGATTGTTGGATCTAATTGAACAAGGTTATATCGATCTTTCCGCTATTCAAACCTTCGTATTAGACGAGTGCGATAGAATGTTAGATATGGGATTCATTAACGATATACGTGAAATCGGCAACCTTATCAAAACAGAGAATCTACAAACTTTATTATTCTCAGCTACTGCGTCTTCAGAAATTAGAAGATTAGCAGCCGATATGTTGAAAGATCCAGCCTCTATCGATATCGCGCCGGAAAGTCATCAAAAACCAAAAATCGTTCAGCAAGTTTATCCCGTTGATAAATCCAACAAATACAAACTCCTTAAAGATATTTTGGAAAGTTGGGAAATTGATTCCATGTTGATTTTTACCAAAACAAAACATGGTGCCGATCGTTTAGTGAATTACCTAAACAAAGACAATTTCTTCTCAGTAGCAATCCACGGTGATAAAAGCCAAAGAGAAAGAACCAAAAACCTAGAATTATTTAAACGCGGCAAAGCACAGCTATTAGTAGCTACCGATGTTGCTGCCCGCGGTGTAGATATCAAAGAATTAAACTATGTCTTAAATTACGATATGGCCCTAGACACCGATACCCATACTCACCGTATTGGTAGAACAGGTAGAGCTGGCGCCGAAGGTACCGCATTATCGTTTTGCGATGATCAAGAAGCTAGATTTTTACGAGATATCCTGAAAGAACATGGACAAGATTCAATGACCATGATGAATCACGATTACTTTATCGAAATTCCATGGCAAAAACACCCACGTAGAAATGAATCTTCTGGTAGAAGTTCAAATTCTCGGTTCTCCAATCGCGGAAGTAACGAAGGTAGACAATTCGAAAATAGAAAATTCGAAAACAAAAACACCGATTCAAGAGGTTCGGAAAATAGAAGTTCTGACAATAGAAATTCAGACAGATCATACAACAAATCCAATAGACCCAATCGTTTTGGAGATCACCAAGGATTTGGAAAAAACAAATCGGAAAGAAATAGTCGTGAATTCCGTGGAACTGAGATGAACCAATTGTCTAAGCCTAAGAACTATGATAAGAATTTCGACCAAGTTGAATTTATTATCATGGATGAATTAACAAAAGAAAGAAGTTCAGATAGACCTTCTAACTCCGATTCTAAATTCAATAATGGAAATAGATTTGGCGATCGTTCAAGAAACGACAGAGGTAATTCTCGTGGTTCTAGAGGTTCTTTTGGTGGAAATAGAAACAATGACAGCAGACCTTCTCGCGGCAATAATGGTGGTCAAAATTTAGATCCCGCTGCCAGAAATGAAGTATTCGGCAAACCTAGAAGAAATGAAAATGGCGGTGGCTTTGGAAGAAATTCAAATTCCGAAGGTAGCCGTGGAAGAGATGCAAATGGAACCAGAGGATTCGGAGCGTCAAGCAGCAGCGACAGACCAAAACGAAGTTTCGGCGGTGGCAATTCCTATGGGGGTCAATCTTCGTTTGGTGGTAATTCTAATAGCGGTAATAAACGCAGAAAAAACCCAGCTGGACACAAGAATAAATTCAAAGCAAGTTCTTTTTAATTAAATGAATTTCTAAAAAAAGGCCTTCTTTTGTTAAGAAGGCCTTTTTTGTTTTATTGCAGCGTTAAGCAAATGTGCTAAGCTGTATTTAATTATTTAAAAGTAATATTGTAGAATACAAATGTCCACCCTAATTACTGACTGGATGATTAATCTCACTTTCGCTTGTATTCCTTACAACCAACAACGGAACAAATAGGACACTCTAACTCATTATGTCCACGCGCTGGACAATATTGTCTTCCAAAAAAAATAATCTGCAAATGCGCTTTGTTCCATAATTCCTTCGGAAATAACTTCTTCAAATCGTGTTCTGTTTGTTCTACATTTTTTCCATTGGTTAAACCCCAACGAGTGCCTAATCGATGTATATGGGTGTCTACTGGAAAAGCAGGAACACCAAAAGCCTGACTCATCACAACAGAAGCTGTTTTATGTCCAACTCCAGGCAACTCTTCCAACGCTTCAAAAGTTTGGGGCACTTCGCCCTTATATTTATCCAATAAAATCTGTGAAAGATTCCAAATAGCTTTACTCTTAGCCGGTGACAAGCCACAAGGTTTAATTATCTCCCTTATTTCTTCAATCGATAATTGAACCATTGCCTGCGGAGTATCCGCCTTCGAAAATAATAACGGCGTAATCTGATTTACTCGCTCATCGGTACATTGGGCCGATAATAACACAGCAATTAATAATGTGTAAGCACTGTAATGATCCAGAGGTATGGGAGTCTCTGGGTATAATCGCTCCAAAGTTCCAATAATAAACTGCGCTTTTTCCTTCTTTTTCATCAAAATAATTGATAATAATACTTGTCTTCAGCTAGGCTATACAAACTCAATATAGTGCGTATTTCTTCACCATAATACGGCTTACCAACCATCATGGAACACTCTTTTTCCAACACCAACTCCTGGGTTTGCTGCCGTTGAACTACCACCGATTCCACAATACCTTTTTGAATTCTCCACATCCAGAGAATATCTCCTAAATCGGGAGTACTAATTTGCTTTGTCACTGAAAAACTAGGTGAGTAACCAAATATCCAAGAATCAAGTGCAAACTTGCTTATTCTTAGTTGATCAATTCGCTCGTGTTCATCATCAAATAAGCCTTCAAACTTTGTTCCGTATATTACTTCAAACCCCGCTTTTAAATCGGACAACACACAATCCATATCTAAGTATTTCGGAAAATGATCACCCAGATTGGTTACGTTGGAACGATTACTTTTTACAGCCTTATCTATGTATGTTCCAGTGGGATGCAACGTTCCTCCTAAAGCATTTAAATTAGCGTTAAACAGCAAGGTTCCATGATGCAAAACTCTTTTACCTTGTTGAAAGATGTGTTGAGCATTTCCGCTTATTTTATCAGAACCAAACAATAAATCATGTCGTACCGAATAATTGGTCTCTATACCCATGCCCTGTAAAACAGTTCTAACAGGCTCCAAAAATTGCTTATAATCAACCGCCTTATCTAAACTATCTCCAATGGGCTGTATAAAGGTAAAATTCACATTACCCATATCGTGAAACACCGTACCACCACCCGAAATTCTGCGTGCGGGAGCAATTCCGTTTCGCCTGCAATAATCAACATTAATCTCGGCACATATATTTTGGTGCTTACCGCAAACCACTGCTTTCTCACTTCTCCATAGGATCAATAGACTTTTCTCAGTCTCGTGCAAGAAGAATGCTTCTGCAGCTAAATTATAGTACACATCGAGACTGTTTAGTTCAATCAGTCTCATGCATTAGGAATTAGTTTTCCGATTGCGCTTTAACTCAAAATTCTGTCCCAAATACACCTTCCTTACCAATTCATCGCCTGCCAAATCTTCCGCCGTTCCCTGCTTCAATAATTTACCCTCAAACAACAAGTAAGCCCTATCGGTTATCGATAGTGTCTCCTGTACATTGTGATCGGTGATTAGAATACCTATATTCTTTTCTTTTAATTTCCAAACAATTTGCTGAATATCCTCTACTGCAATTGGATCAACACCTGCAAATGGTTCATCCAATAAAATAAACTTGGGATCGGTTGCAAGCGCTCTGGCTATCTCCGTTCTGCGTCGCTCTCCCCCAGAAAGAACCTTTCCTAAATTGGTTCTCACCTTACCAAGCCCAAATTCAGCAATCAATTGCTCCAATTTTTCCTTTTGCTGAACTTTAGATAACCGAGTAGTTTCTAAAATTGCTTGGATGTTATCCTCAACACTCAATTCCCTAAATACCGATGCCTCTTGCGGCAAATACCCTACACCGGATTGAGCTCGTTTGTACATCGGCCAACGGGTTATTTCATCACCTTCTAAATAAATACCTCCCTCATCGGGCTGAACCAACCCAACAAACATATAAAAAGTAGTGGTCTTTCCTGCACCATTTGGACCCAACAGTCCTACGATTTCACCTTGATTTACCTCAACCGATAC
>JBJOFM010000219.1:0-17678 GCA_046048755.1 Bacteroidota bacterium
GATGCCGGAACCATCGAAGAAGTTTACGAACCCTTCCTAATACAAGAAGGATATCTACAACGAACCGCCCGAGGTAGAGAAGCTACTGCACACGCATACAAACACTTAGGGAAATTGGATAGAAAAAATCCCAATACTTTGTTTTAAATACCCTTAACCCTTTGGTCTCCGCAAAAGGAGCAGCCCTCAAACAGAATCATCGATGAACCCCATGGCCGATATAACAATCAAAATTAAGCAATGGGCGGAAGATTTAGGGTTTTTGGCGTGTGGGATAACCTCGGCTAAACCCATTAATCCAGCTGACCAAGTAAGATTAGATCAATGGTTAACAGCCGGTTTCCATGGCGAAATGAAATACATGGAAAATCATCGGGAAAAACGTATTCATCCCGCCGAATTGGTGGAAGGTGCGCAATCCGTAATTTGCTTAGCCTATAATTATTTCCCAAACGCTAGTTCCAAAACAGCAGAAAACAGCCTAAAGATTGCCAAATACGCCTGGGGAGAGGACTATCATCGAGTTGTTAAGGAGAAGGTTTTCCAATTGATGCAAAAAATCGCCGACATTAACCCTGACTTCCAAGGAAGAGGCTTCACCGATTCCGCTCCCATTATGGAACGACAGCTAGCAGAGCGCGCCGGATTAGGATGGATTGGAAAAAACAGTTTATTGCTTCGTAAAGGTGTTGGTAGCTATTTCTTTTTAGCGGAAATTATATGCAATCTAGAACTACCCGTAGACTCCCCTACCTCTACAGATCACTGCGGAACCTGTACCGCTTGTATGGATGCCTGTCCTACGCAAGCCATTGTTCAACCGCAAGTTGTTAATAGTAACCTTTGTATTTCTTACCAAACAATCGAAAAAAAAGCAACATCTGATTTACCGATTGAACAACAACAAGGTTGGATTTATGGGTGCGATATTTGTCAGGATGTTTGCCCATGGAATCGTTTTTCCGAACCATCAACAGAACCTCGATTTGAAGCCAGATCCTATGCACATGCCGATTTACATCAATGGAAACAGTGGATCGAAGATCCCTCCTCATTAAAAAAACAACTAAAATCTACCGCGGCTGAACGCACAGGGCATGCAAAAATATTGGCTGAAGCCCAGCGATTTTTAACCCACTTCCCCAAGAACAGTAATACTGTAAATGCGGAGGAATAACCCGTGAGAAAACCAAGATAGATTTACATTTTTCCCGAGGTAGAACCATAGTTCCACAATCAAACAATATCTAGTTTACGCAATCGTATCAACTGACTTAATCGGAAATGTAACAACAAACGTTGTCCCTGTTTCCAACTGTGTTGTATAATTAATTTCACCACCAAATTGTTCCACCATTTTCTTTACCATCGCCAGTCCTAATCCCATTCCGCTGTTCTTAGTAGAAAAATTTGGGGAGAAAATCCTATCACGCAATGACTCCGGTATCCCTTTTCCATTGTCTTTGATATACACTGCAACGTATGGTTTGTCTGAGGACATTGGATTAAATTGTTCTTCTATCCATACGGTGATTGCCCCTTCCCTATCTTCGGGAATCGCTTGCACAGCATTTTTCAGGATATTATTAAAAATCCTCACCAACATATTCGCATCGGCCCAAACGGAATAATCTCCTAATTCCCCAATTATTTGGGGTTTAACTGAGTTTTCACGGCCCATTAAAACAACAGAATCTCGTAAAGTTTGCGATAAATCCACTAAACCTAATTGGGGATCGGGCATTTTTGCAAATGAGGAAAACTCTTCGGCCATTTCGCTCAATGCATCAATTTGTCGAATCAACAAATCCGATGTTTTTTGAATTTTCTCTTTCAGGTTATCGTCATTACGTTGGATGGAATATTGCAAATGTTGCAAGGACAATCGCATTGGGGTTAATGGGTTTTTAATCTCATGAGCCACCTGCTTTGCCATTTCACGCCATGCCCCTTGTCGTTCGCTTTCCGCCAATCGATTCAAACTTGCATCCAATTCATCCAGCATTTTGTTATACTCTCGCACTAGCAAACCAATTTCATCGTTTCTATCCCATTGCAAAGCTTGGTTCCGTTCACCAATTTTCACCAAAGACATCTGTTTCCGGATAATATTTAACGGCAATGCAATTCGCTGTGCCAATAAATAAGCCACCAAAATAGCAATTGCAAATACTACCGCAAATAAATTCAATATGGTAACTGTATAATCCGATATCTCTCGAAATAAATCTCTTCGATTGGAAAAATACGGCAAATTCAAGTAGCCTTTGATATTTAAATCTTTATCAAACAATGCTGTGTAGGAGGATAAATAATTCAACTCACCCAGTTGTTCATTGACTACCGCCGCAGAAGAGCCTCGGGCTTGAAGTATCGAATAGACTTCAGGGTTCATTAATGGACCTTTTATATTCGATTCAATCAATTGATCGTTGGTTGATGCAAACAATTGACCATCTGCGGTGTACAAGTTAATATCCGTATTATAGTAATCTCCTAAATCATACATTAAGGCGGTATAATTGCGTTCAAAAACTGCATTAATATTAACCTTTGTGGTTAACATTTGAGCTATTTTCGATGTTTTATCGCGTAATGCGCTCACCTGATCTCGGGTATAACTCTGAACAAAATAATTTACTGTAACCAGCAATACAACTACAAATGTTGCAAACACAATCCATGTTACATACAGTTGTAACCGGGAACTAATGTACAAATCTTTACTATTAGGTATGGGGAATCTAGATCTCAATCCTTGCAATATCCTTAACTGCCGATGTCCAGTGCCAGTGATGCGTAAAAATTCATGTTGCAGCCAAAGCAATAAATAATAAATCAACACCAAAACAATCCCTGCTAATGCCATTAGGGTAAAGCCCGACATCGATGCGAGCCAACCGGTATACTTCCTAGATAGTACGATAGCGTTCTTGTTAGAATCGAAAAGAACATAGTGATTAATGCTCTCCTGGTCATCGTCAAAAAATCCTGAATCTTTAAACTGAAGCAATACAGGGTAATCGAAATTACCGTAGTTTCTGCTTAACTTTATATCTACATAAATACCAAAACTATATTGGTTATCGTTGTACAACTTCTGCAAATTACCATTACCAAGAATTTGAGCCAATCTACCTTCCGCTGAAGATATCCGAGGTGTTAAAATAACAAAATACACCCCCAAGAAACTCTCTGCATCCGTAACTTCAAATCGCCCCAAATAACTTCCTTTCAGTTTTAAGTCATTTACTCTTGAAAATCGAGCAGTAACCGGCACACAGTTATTACTCTGATAAAGCGTATTTAATAATGGATAATCGTATGCGTTTTGACTTCGATAATTTCTACCAAGAGCATTGTAATCAAGAATTTGTATATCAAACGCTCCACTCAACTGGGTAAAATACAATTCCCGCAAGCGCTTTTCAAATTGGTCTTTGGTTTCATCAAAGCAGGTGTAATAGTCTACAATTCCCTTATCGGTAGTAAGCAACCACTCCAATCTGGCCATTTGAGACAAAGCATCGTAATCCCCCCCGAGTAAAATTTCATTGGCCAACATTTTACGTGTTTTCTGCTCTTTTTCATTGGAATAAAATTGCAATAAAACGCTCATCATCAAACAGGGAATCAGCACTTTAAAAGCGATTGAAACCCATGCTTTTCTTGTAAATAAAAACCATTCAGCAAGTAACCAAACCAACGAAAAAACAATCCATGGGATGATCACGGATTCTGTAACTGTCCCTTGAAACAACCATGCTGCAGCTAATACAATTTGTAACAGGGAAAAATTACGCAGCATCCAAGGTTTTAATGTCTTTAAATAGGCCCAAGCGATATCTAAAAATTGGAATTTAGCAATGAACAGAATCGCTAATATCAAAATACCAAAAGCTGTATATTGATTTAGTCGATGAAACTGATGAAATTGAAAATTAATATCGCCATTTACAACTACATTTTGAGTAATAATTAATACTTTAAATAGTATCCAATAAGCAGCTTGGGCTGACAGAGTGATGGCTAGTAATTTCAAATAATATTTATCACTCTTAAATCCAAATTGTTCAAAAGCGGCTTTAGAATTGAGCGCAATAAACAACACCACAAATGCGGAAAGCAATAGTATTCCTAAACTATTATTCCAAAATTCAACCCCATTAAAGACATTCTGATTAAATATGTCCCAATCACTAATCGATGTTAAAATTAAACCTTGTTTAAATGCATTAATGATAAGTAGATAGATCGTTAAAACAATCAATTTAACTACCACAAAACTCCACCTGCTTTGAATACAACGGTTTAGGCCTCGTATTAAAAAAAACAGGGATCCAATAAAAAGCAAATCCCAAAGCCAGAATGGTTTCTGATGGATTGAAATCAAATGAAATAAGGGTAATGACTGCGTAATTACAGGGACACTTCGATCGATTGGATTTGGACTAACCTTGAATATTGTTTCCTTGTGGACGCTGGAATCATTTGCATTCGATGATAACGGAATTGTTGATTCTTTGGTAATTAGTAATACATAGACCAATTCAATGGGGCCTTGTTTGTATCGCCATATTCCAACACTTTTATCGCCAATGGATTCAACAGTAATTGAGTCATTAGATCCGGGTTTGATAGAATAATCGGAAGAGGTCCAAAAAATGGGTTTTTGATCATGATAAACAAAAACTTCCAGGGGTTTTAGGAATAATTGCAACTTTAAAAACCGACCAAATCGATTGGCTGAATCCGATTTTAGCGAAGCAATTCGAAATAATTCCGCTTTGCTGTTTTTAATAATTTCTGTTGCTTCTAGCGTTTTATCCTTTATTGAGTTCGCCTCTTTCTGCAACAATATTTCTCCCCCTAAATTTGCAGTACGTACCATCATTAACTGAGTAATTGTTAACGCGAACACCGAAACAATTATCCAAATAATATTGGTTCTTTTAAATTCCATTTTACAGGTATTGCTGGGGAATCAAATACTGATTAACATATTGGGATACCGCATCTTCCAAGGAAGTAAACGATTTAATATAGCCCGCATGTCGTACGGCACCCATTTCGGCTTGAGTAAAATACTGATAATTTTCACGAATATCTTCGGGCATCTCCACAAACTGAATGGATGGCTCCAAATTCAGTGCATTAAATACCGAATTACCTAAGTCTAAAAAGGTTCTTGCCTGACCAGTTCCCAGATTATACAATCCACAATGTTTGCGGTTTTCCATAAAGTGAATTAGCACATCCAAAACATCCTTTATCCAAATAAAATCGCGTTTCTGCCAACCATGATTTATTCCGGCTTTGTAACTTTTAAACAAACGCATACTCGCTTCTGATTTAATTTGATGAAATGCATGAAAAACAACGGATGCCATTCTGCCTTTATGATATTCGTTGGGCCCGTAGACGTTAAAAAACTTGAACCCAGCCCAAAAAGGAGGAAGTGAATGATTTTGTGTTTGGTACTTTTCCTTCACCCACAAATCCACCAATTGCTTGCTACTTCCGTAGGGATTTAGAGGCTGTAACTGCTCAATGGTATCAAGTCCATCCTGAAAACCGTGTTGCCCATTCCCATACGTAGCGGCCGAAGAAGCGTAAATTAATGGAATCGAATATTGAGTGCAAAGATCAAATAGCGATTCGGTATAATCTACATTTAATCGATTTAATACATCCCAATCACTCTCAGCCGTATTGGTTCTTGCACCGATATGAAATACAAATTGAACATCCCGATGATGTTTTTGTAACCACGAATGAAATTCATTTCGATGAACAAAACTTCGAATTGTTTTATCCAATAAATTCTTCTGTTTCTCTGGAAAACTAAAATCATCCACAGCAATTATATCGCCGTATCCGCGAAATAACAATTCGCCAATCAACGCCGACCCAATAAAACCAGCTGCACCGGTGATAACAATCATTTACACAAACCTACACGTTTTTTTTGAGACAGGGAATTTTTGAAGGCGGAACTTAAATCGATATTTTGCCTTTAATATTGTAATTGCAATGAAAAAATCGGGGCATAAATTAACTTGGATTATTTTGGGCTCTATGGTAGTGGGGATTATAACCGGGCAGTTATTATTTTCATATTTCGACATAGACAACAACAATCAACTACTAGACAAAGAGTTAGAAAAAGCAAAGGAAATTGCTGCTTATTTCAAATTACTCACCACGCATATTTTCCTTAGACCGGTTCAGATGACCATTGCACCCCTAGTTTTAACCACATTAATTGCAGGAATTGCAAAAATGGATGACATCAAGACAGTGGGTCGAGTTGGTGGCAGAAGTATGATTTGGTTTATTACCGCTTCGTTGGTTTCCTTGTTACTGGGTATGTTTTTGGTGAACTATTTCCAACCGGGGGTAAATGCAAATTTTGGAACACCCGATGCAAGTTCCGTTGGTGAAATTGTTGGCAAAACCAAAGGATTTAGTTTGCAGAATTTCCTAGAACATGTATTCCCCATTAGCATTTTTGAGGCCTTGGGTCACAACGAAATCCTGCAAATTGTTTTATTCTCCGTGTTGTTTGCTGTTGCATTAAATCAGACCGGTGAAAAGGCCAAGCCCATCATTGATGCATTGGACACCATGGGTAAAGCTATTTTAAAAATTGTTGGGTACGTGATGTGGTTGGCTCCGCTGGGTGTTTTTGGCGGAATCACGGCTATTATTTCCGTTAAAGGACTGGTTATATTGAAGTTATACAAAGTGTATTTACTTAATTTCTACACCGGTATCGCTTTGCTGTGGATTATACTTTTGTTGGTTGGTTATTTAATATTAAGAAATAGGCTGTGGAAACTGTTAGGACATTTAAAAAATCCATTGATGGTAGCCTTTAGTACTACCAGTAGCGAAGCTGTTTATCCCAAATTAACGCAAGAATTAGAAAGTTTCGGATGCAAAAAAAAGGTGGTAAGTTTTGTATTACCTTTAGGGTATAGTTTTAATCTCGATGGTTCGATGATGTACATGACTTTCGCTAGTATTTTTATTGCACAAGCGTACAATGTGCCTTTAACCCTAGGAACACAACTAACTATGTTATTGGTTTTGATGTTAACATCCAAGGGAATTGCCGGTGTTCCCAGAGCTTCTTTGGTAGTAGTTGCGGCCACCTGCTCCATGTTTAATATTCCCATTGAGGGCATCGCATTAATTTTACCCATTGACCATTTTTGCGACATGGGACGAAGTATGACCAACGTTTTAGGTAATGGATTAGCTATTTCGGCCATAGATAAATGGGAGAAATCATAGACTTAACTGAACTCAGCAAAAATTTAGAGTTTCTTCAGGATGTTGCTTTTCAAATAGAAAAGGACTTTGGTATGATAGGCTTTGAGTTTAAATATAAGCCATACAATTCCTTAGAATCAATGATTGCAGAAGTGGAAGAAGCAATAGAATCCATTAGAACTACTCAGCCCAGTTTATGGATGAAAATTGTTTATCGGGTTGATTTAACCGAAAAACAATATCGTTTTGCCAAGGGATTACAGGGAGAAACTTCGGCCAATTTAGCCAAAGGTGTTCTTTTGCGGGAAGCACAAAAAGTTTACACGCGTAAAATGATGAAATAAGCGGCTGATTTTACCCACAATACCGCTTTAAATTTGGAAGATATACGCTATTTGTAGAAATTCGCTGAATGGAATTGAAAGACGTAGTATCAGTAACCGGAATGCCCGGTTTGCACAAAATCATCGGTAGAAACAAAAACGGACTGATCCTTGAATCACTTTCCGATAAAAAGAAGTTCTCCACTACCCCAAGACAGAGAATTAGTATATTGAGCGATATCGCCATGTTTACAGACGAAGGTGAGGTACGATTAGCCCAAGTATTGTTAAATCTTAAAAATCTTGAAGAAGCCGGTGAGACAGTGCCCACATCCAAAGCGGATAATGCCGAAGTTACTGCTTTTATGGCCAAGGTACTTCCCAGCTATGACCGCGAGCGGGTTTACGTTTCGGACATGAAAAAATTGTTTGCTTGGTACGGAAGCCTCAAAAATTCAGATTTAGACTTTTCTACTATTTTGAACGAAAGTACCGATGAAGAAAACAATTCCGAAAATGCATCCGATTCAACAACAAAATCAGACGCAAAAGTAAAAAAATCATCGGCAGCACCAAAAAACACAGCTCCCAAAAAACCTGCAACTGGAGCAAAAACAAAAACTACTACGCCTCGTAAAATGGGAAGCTAATTCCATGAGACAAACATTTTTACCAGCTTCTTTGATCATCCAAAAACCGGAAGACATCCTCCCCTTTTACCAAAAATTATTGGATGCAGAAATTCCATCCGAAAATGAGTTCAAGGAATTTCTTCTTAATGTTTCCGACTTGGAAAGTGCTGTTTCGGAAGATATGGCATGGCGATATATTCGTATGACCTGCGATACCGCCAACAAAGATCATGAACAAGCGTATCTATTGTTTGTCCAAGAAATTCAACCCCTGCTTGCGCCATTGGAAGATGCACTCAACAAGAAAATCATCCAATGCCCATTTGTGTCAGAATTAGAAAACCAAAACGACGCCTATAAAATTTATTTCCGAAGCCTTCGGGGTGCTGTAGAGTTATTTCGAGAAGAAAATATTGCCTTGCAGACCGAAGTCCAAACCCTGGCGCAAGAATATTCAGCTATTCAGGGTTCTCTGCAAATTGAATGGAATGGCAAGCAGATTACCCTGCAACAAGCATCGAACTTATTACTCGAAACGGATCGTTCCATTCGACAGCAAGTTTGGGAAAAAATTACTACAGCGCGCTTATCTCGAGCAGCAGAATTAGAAGAACTATTTTCCAAACAGGTTACACTTAGACATCAAATTGCAACCAATGCAGGATTTTCTAATTACCGAGATTATACTTTTAAATCTCTAGGCAGGTACGACTACAGCGTTGACCATTGCAAACAATTCCATAAAAGTGTTGAACAAGTTGTGGTACCGATGCTTAGAAAAATCACTCAAAGGAGAAAAGAATCCATGCAGTTGGAGGCGTTAATGCCGTGGGATATGGCGGTGGATCCTTTAGGTAGAAAGCCATTAAAACCCTTTTCCGACGGCAACGAACTTCTGCAACGAGGATTAGATTGTTTAAGCGAAATTCGGCCCTTCTTCGCTCAGTGTCTAGAAACGATGAAAACGCATGGTTTATTAGACTTAGAAAGTAGATTAGGAAAAGCGCCCGGAGGGTACAATTACCCGTTGGCCAAAACCAATATGCCGTTTATTTTCATGAATGCTTCCGGAAATTTACGTGATGTAGAGACTTTAGTTCATGAAGCAGGTCACGCTATACACAGTTTCCGCATGGCCCCACTTGAACTAAATGCATTTAAAAATACCCCAAGCGAAGTAGCCGAATTAGCGAGTATGAGCATGGAGTTGTTGTCGATGGATGGATGGCACCATTATTTCCAAGACGAAAATGAATTAAAACGAGCGAAAGAAGAACAATTGGAAGGCATTATTGGGACCTTACCATGGATTGCTCAAGTGGATGCATTTCAACATTGGATTTACGAAAATCCCAACCATTCTATAAAGGAAAGACAACAAGAATGGATGAATTTAAATCGAAAATTTGGGACCGGAATGGTGGATTACAGTCAATTCCCAGGTGTACTAGAAAGCAGTTGGCACAAGCAATTGCATATTTTCGAATTACCTTTCTACTATATTGAATATGGCATCGCTCAATTAGGTTCTATAGGAATCTGGAAAAACTATTTAGAAAATGCAGAAAAGGCCTTGGATAAATATGAAGCCTTTTTACGTTTAGGGTATCAAGTGAGTATTCCAGAAATATATCAAGCTGCCGGAGTGAATTTTGATTTCAATAAAGAATACATAGAAAGCTTAATGGGCGCTGTTTTATTGGAATTAGAAAAATAAATAACAAATTCATGACGATTCTCTGAGTTTCAAGGTGTTATCTTTGAATCTTTATGAAACAACGTTTAATCCTAATTTTGGCTGCTGCTGCAACGAATTTTGCTGTGGCACAGAAAATCGACCTCGACAAAAATTTTGTTGCGTATCAGTACCGAGGATTACCTCACAAAACACTGGACACAACCTACCGTACTTTTAATGTACGAGTAGAAGCCCCATCCACTATTTCTAGTGCTATGAGTTCGGAAAGTATTGCCGATAGAATAATTCTTCAAGGTTGGAGAAAAGTGGAATACGGTAAAGGTCATATTCAAATCAATATGGCGTTTGACGATTTAATTTTCGAAGGCCAAAACATGAGCACTCGCGTTTCTGAAACCAAAAACAAAGAGGGTGTTGTAACAGCCAGAACAAACTATTATAGCTTAACAGTAAAATACCGTTTACGCGGATATTATTCCATCCGAGATTTCAATGGTAACACTATTGCCAATCAAATTGAATTAAACACAGATCGTTCAGCGTCTTGGACAAGTTCTGAATATACCTCGCAGTACGAATGTCAGAATTACTTTAACAACAACCGCATGGCCATTTCTAACAACCTGGTTAGAAAGCACTTAGACGAATGGACAAATTCGGTAAACCTTAGTGTTAACCGCGATTATGGGTTCCCTACCCTTACTGAAAATGCATTATTCTGGAATACTGACAGCAAAAAACATCCAGAAAACGCTGCATTTAATCAAACAATCACCAAGATTAAGGAAATCGGCAAAACCATGTATTCGCATGAGATGCCGGCTTCCGCTGTTAGTGGCTTGGAAGAGTGTATTACGTATTTTAACGAGTTAAAGACTAAGTACAGCGGGGACGATAAAGCCAATGTAAAATTGCGTTATGCCGCTTATTACAACATTGCTCAAATTTGCTTTATGTTGGATAAACCTGAATTAGCATTGGCAGAAGCCGATGGATTGGAGAAAAACGAATACGACGTTAAAGACGCGGAAAAATTACGCAAAGAGGCAAACGAAATGATTGATTTATTCAAACAAAACAGAGTTCATACAACCCATTTCCAAATCGATACAAACAAATTCAAAACGCCTTCTGGCATGTAATTGATAGCCCCAAAACGCAAGATTTTGTGCACCTGCAAGGTAAATTATTGATCGAAAGGTATTTCATTACTCTAGATGCATAATGCCAAGTGACTGCAGAGCTTAAAATTACAAGTAATTAAACAAGTATAAAAAAAGCGGTAATTTTCAATTACCGCTTTTTTTGTGTCTTCTGATAGTTTCCAATAAAATATTTCTGTGCAAAAAAGAGTTGATTCTATTTTCGCTTGAAAACACTAACAGATGACTCAATCTCTTTTTGGTACGTTTACCTCAGTTTAATCGAGGCAATACATCTTCTGATTATAAATTACCGCGAATAGCCTGTTCTCTTTCAATACTTTCAAACAAGGCCTTAAAGTTCCCTTTACCGAAACTTTGAGCACCTCTGCGTTGTATTATCTCGTAGAACAATGTGGGTCTATCTTCAACCGGTTTGGTAAAGATTTGCAATAAATAACCAGATTCATCTCGGTCTACCAAAATATTTAATTTCTTTAGATCTTCAATATTTTCGTCAATTTGACCAACTCGATCCAAAACGTCATCGTAGTAAGTTTCAGGTACATATAAGAACTCTATACCTCTTCGTCTAAGTTCCGCTACTGTTTCCAAAATATCGTGAACTTCAATCGCTATATGCTGTACCCCAGCACCATGATAGAAATCTAAATATTCTTCAATTTGCGATTTTTTCTTTCCTTCGGCCGGTTCGTTAATGGGGAATTTAATATATCCATTGCCGTTGCTAACTACCTTGCTCATCAAAGCACTGTACTCGGTGGAAATATCTTTATCGTCGAAGGTTAACAACAACTTAAATCCCATTACATCTTCGTAAAACTTCACCCACTCATCCATTCTACCCAACTCCACATTGCCAACACAATGATCAATATATTTTAAACCAACAGGCTTTACGTCTAGCCCATTTTCTACCGCTTTAAATCCTGGTAAAAATGGACCGGTGTAGTTAGATCTTTCTACAAATTTGTGAACGGTATCGCCATAGGTTCTAATACCGCTGATGATTACATATCCGTTTTCATCTTCAAATCGAGTAGGTTCCATGTATGGAACAGCACCGCGTTTAACCGTTTCTTCAAAACTTTTGGTGGCATCATCTACCCAAATACTTAAAAACTTTACTCCATCCCCATGTTTTAAATGATGTTGAGCAATCTCCGAGTTAACATCAATAGCGGTTGTCAACACCAATCTCACTTTGTTTTGCTCTAACACATAACTAGCCTTATCACGAACACCGGTTTCGGGTCCAGAATAGGCTATTAACTTATATCCCCAAGCCATTTGGTAGTAATAAGCACTTTGTTTGGCATTCCCCACGTAAAATTCAACGTGATCAGTACCATTTAAAGGTAAAAAATCTACCGATGTCTCGGTCTCGTTAACCAATGCTGTTTCCATAATTCATTTCAAAATTACGAAAGTTTACGTAAGTCCACAAGGACACGCGGCTATTGATACGGATCAACAAGAAAATCAACAATGGCCGATTTCCATAAAGACTGCGCATGCAACGTATCTTTAGCGTACCATAATAGCTGTTTGTAAGCGCCAATAGCCTTGGAATTGCGAGGTACTTTAATGAGTATTTGTTGTATAAATTTATTCTTAACTCGGGCAACGGGAGGTACTTGTGGGCCTAATACGGATTCGTTGATTTGCTTTCGCAATATTTCTGTAAAAAACCTAGCTGCATTGTACGATGTCTCTGCATCTACGTGCCTTATTTCCACGCGGATCAGTCGCCGAAACGGAGGGTAATCAAATTGATTTCGTTGTTGCATCTCTTCCTCCATCAATTCATTGTACTGCTGAAGTATCAAAGCCTGCAACACTGGATGTTTGGGTTGATGTGTTTGCAACATAAACTTACCTGATTTCCCATCTCTACCTATTCTTCCCATTAACTGCTGAAATTGCTGAAATGCACGTTCATGGCTTCGGTAATCAGGAATGTGCAAAAGCATATCGGCATCGGGGACAACAATTAATCCAATATTGGCAATATCGATTCCTTTGGCTAATAATTGTGTTCCTACCAAAATATCGATTTCACCTCGTTCAAATGCCAATAATATCTTCTGAAAATCATCTCTTTTCTTTATACTCTGTTGATCAAATCGCGCAATTCTAGCGGTGGGGAACATGATACCTAATTCCTCGGCAATTTTCTCCGTTCCTGTGCCTTTTAATGTTAAACTGTGAGATCCACAAGCAGTGCATTTTTCCGGTATGGCCTGCTGAAATCCGCAATATCCACAACGCAAATTTGACGATGATTTATAATAGGTTAATGCGATATCGCAATGCGCACACTCTACCGATACTCCACACAAATCGCATTGCACGTAAGGTACATAACCCTTTCTGTTATGGTAAACTACCACGCGTTGTTGCTTGGTTAATGCCTCGGTAATTGCCTGCTTCGCAGGGTCACTCAGAAAACCATCCCAAGCACCCTGTTTTTTTAAATCAGATAAATTCAGCAAGTCGATTTCGGGTGAAGGAATATTGTGGTAGGATTTTAGTAATCGTACCTTTCCAACCTTTTCTTGTATTACTAATTGTTGAATTTCGTAAGAGGGTGTGGCAGAACCTAACAACAATTTACTACCATGCAATTGTACCAAATAAAAAGCGGCATCACGCGCATGGAAGTAGGGTCTTTTCTCAAATTGTTTAAACGATGTTTCGTGTTCTTCATCCACCACTACCAAGCCTAAATCAACAAAAGGTGCAAACAAAGCACTACGAGTGCCAACCACAAATTTTATATCGCCAGACAATACCCGTTCGTACAACTCAGTGCGCTCATGACTGCTGTAATAATGATGCCAAACGCCCACCTCAACCCCTAACCATTTGCTAATTCTATCTACTACATGCTCCGTTAACGCCACTTCCGGCAATAAATACAATACCTGTCGGCCTTCCTGCAAAACCTCTCGAATAAACTCTAAATAAACAAGCGTTTTTCCGGATCCAGTTACGCCCTCCAATAATGCAGGTTTCCCTAAATTAAAAAGCCCTCGTATCTCAATTACCGCCTGAAATTGTTCTTCTGTAAGTTCATAACTCCGGTTATCCCCACGTCTTAATTTCAAATGATCCCTAGGAACTTTCCGAATACACAATAAATCCTTCTTCTCTAATTGCTTGATTGAGGGTCGATCCGCCGATGGATGTCGTAAAAACTCGGCCAAAACTATGGGTTTATTGGGCCATCCTAACAGCAAAATCATCTGATTGAATTGTTTCATCGACCTGCTTTCCAATTTGTTGATTGCCGCATTGGCCGATACCTCATTCTCCCAAACCTCTGGATTCAGTTCCACTATTTCCTCGAATTTGGGTCGATAATTCTCTTTCAACTCCTCTTCCATCAATATCAACCCACGCATGTACAGCGATTTAATAGTTTTTAGTACATTTTTTTGTTCTAATTTGGATCGAACTTCATCCAACGAGGCAATACCTTTCGAAATCAAAAACTGTAACACATCCCACTCTTTCGGATCCAAATCTGTGATGGAATACATTTGGTTATCCGCATCGGGGTGCAATGCGATTTTGGTTTCGCTTTGTAACCGGAAACCCGAAGGCAATGCCGTTGCCATAACGTCGCCGGGATACGACATATAATACTCCGCAACCCACTGCCAAAATTTTAATTGTTTGGTAGTTACGATGGATTTATCATCCAAAATCTCTAGTATGTACTGTGCTTGATATCCTACGGGAGGTTCTTCAGACAATGACAAAACGATACCAGCATACACTTTCCGATATCCAAATTGTACCGCTACACGAATCCCAGGAATAATAAATTCATTCCAATCCGATGGAACCCGATAGGTATACGTTTTGGGTACCGGTACCGGCACTAAAACCTCAACAAATATGGTAATTTTTTCCCCCATCGGACCAATATCTATATACAAATAACCGCATTCCATTTACCTTTTTTAAGGTATTTATAAAAATGCTATTACCAGTGAATTGCGTTGGGCGAATTTACCTTAACTACGATACTTAACAAATGAATTACTACCGCAATTTTTAGAAATAAATCCAAAATCTTCCAGATTTTTTGATCGTTGGCCATCCAAATTGCTATAGAAACCCACGTACTCATACCTAAAGTTATTCCGGAAATAGATAAATAATAATTTGGATTCCAATCGGGTAAAATAGGTTTGACTTTTTGCACAACGAACAATAAAGAATATAAAAGAATCATTCCCAGATTCAGTAGCATCAACCCTCGCTTTGCCCATTTTACTCCGGTAACTACAACTACAGTTTGATATCCAAAAACCAAATTCCCTTTATGACCCATCAAATCTTTTAATACAGAACGAGTAAATAACAATACCGCTAAAGAACCCATATAATAAAACATTCCCCAATGCCAATTCCCATGATGTATCCAAACCGAAAACAAAGGAACAAGGGTAAGAATGGTTCCCGAAAGTTCACGAACAATGGGCCTTTTCTGTAATTTGTGAGAATAAAACCAACAAAACAGCGCATAAATAAAAAAGAAAGCGAGCGCTTTGAGTGAAACCATCATTGCAAAAAATAGCGCTAATGAATTCAATACAAAATACAAATTCAACAATCGTGTTTCACCCAATAATCTACCGAAAATCACCGTCTTAGGCACATTAACCAAATCTTTACTTTGATCATAAAATGCATTAATGATGAATGCCGCGGCCACGGTACAAACACTGGATAGAACAATTAAATGCAACGTTCCATCGTACAAAACACCCGATAATCCCTGTTCAGAAAAGGTTAACCAGTAAATCAAGTATTGAGAAATAGCAATTAATGCCAAATTATACCAACGAATTGCTCCGAGAAGTAATATGAATTTCAGTAGATATTTTTGTCTGTCCTTCAAAATTTATTAAGGCAATTTAAATTAAATCAGAGGCAATATCAGCATACAATCCAAACGAAATGCATGTGATTGATAAACTATTTTACGAATGTTCGTGTGATAAACCAAAAAATGTAGGGCTGAATCATGAAATAAGCACTACCAGAGAATTTGCAATTGAAGATCGTTATATCTTGTATATTACTTGCAATGTATGATTGGGAAGCATTGATTTCGCTACTTCGATATCTTTGGTAAAACCTAACACAAAACCACCCCCACCGCTGCCACACAACTTTAAGTAATAGGCATTGGTATCCAATCCTTTTTGCCACAATTCCTGAAAATGATCTGGAATCATGGGTTTGAAGTTCTCGAGCAACAACTTGGATAATCCTTTAACATTTTGCAATAGCTGCTTGGGCTCGCCTTTTAGGAAAGACTGCACGCAGGCATCGTTTTGCTTTTTAAGTTCGGTACGAACCATATTTCTAAATCCTTCTTCTTTCAAACGATTCAAAAATATGCTAACCATATTTTGTGTTTTACCAGGCGACCCTGAGTTCATTAGGAAAATGGCACCTTTACCTTCGGTATTTTCTACCGGCAAGCCCACAGCATCCAAATCACCTTGTCCTTTGATTAAAATTGGCAGATTCAAATAGCAAATCAATGGATCCAATCCAGAGCTCTTACCATGAAAATAAGATTCTAACTTGGCTAAGATAGATTTTAACAAAGAAAGGTTATCTTGATCCATGATAGCCTCCACTGCTATTCGGGACGTAGCATATTTAAAATAAACCGCAGCTACCAATGCACCCGAACTTCCAACTCCAAATCCTTGAGGAATAGTAGAATCGAAATACATTCCATTTCTCAAATCCTGCATCATCGAATCCAAATCCAATTGGCATGGCAATTCACCATCGTGTTGCAGTTTCAGTAAATGAGAACGATAATCCTGTAAACTCCGATTGGAGTTGACTTGAAATTCGTTTGGAGAATCGGAAAAATCAAAATTTCCTTTATAGAATGTATAAGGGATGCTTAACCCCATGGAATCTTCAATTATTCCATACTCACCGAACAAGAGAATTTTTGCGTAGTGAAGGGATTCTTTGATCATGTTATTTATTACTCATCGGCGATTCTTTCAGGAGCACCACCAATGCTACTGCAAAGATAACGTCCAGATTCGCAATAAGGTAACAATTGCTCCTCCACAAAGTTCATTATGTCTAATTTTTTCTCACAATTGAACAATAAATGAACGTTTGCACCTGCATCCAACGTAAAACACATGGGCAAACCCGTGGATTCTCTAAATTTCCATATGGCCTCAATGATAGCCAATGTATTGGGTCTCATTAACAGATAATAAGGCACGGATGTCTGCATCATCGCATGCAATTGCAAGGCTTCGGATTCAACGATTTTTATAAATGAATCTACATCCCCTGTTTCCAATATCGATACCAAAGATGTCAAATTGTTGGAAGCCATCTCAAAGCGCGCAGCGGCATATGGATGATTATTCAATAAGGAATGGCCTTGCGTACTACTTACGGACTTCTCTCCAGCATCAACTATTAAAACACAATCTTCCCAATTTGTAAAATTCGAGTGAATTGTAGACGGCATTTCTACAGCAAACATATCCGAACTACCTTCAATTGCACTAGATTC
>JBJOFM010000220.1:0-12589 GCA_046048755.1 Bacteroidota bacterium
ATTGAATGATTCCGGTATCCGTAGTTAATGAGATATTTTTTCCGAAATAAGGATTGGACTCGTTGAGGTCAACTATTTTATTAGTTAAATATACGGTTTTAGTCGTTTTTGGTACTTGGATTAGGATTGAATTTCGTTTTACAGTATTGGATGATGGTGCTAGTGGAGAAATAGTTAGTTGACCTTTAACAGTAATATTTTCGTTAAAATCTAACTGTATAATTGATTGTGTTTTATTTGAATCTATTGTTATTCGATTAATTTTCGGGGCAGTTGTATCTTTTGGTCCCCCACTCGGTGTAACAGGATTTCCGCAACTTGCCAAGTAAAAAGAAAACACACAGAGCGAAAGTGAAATAATAGTCTTGATTTCCGATTGATTATTGATCATAGTTTCTATCTACCGAAGTGAATGAGCAATACTTGTATATCTGAAGCGCTCACTCCGGATATTCTTTTTGCTTGACCTATTGTTTCTGGTTTTATCTTTTTTAATTTTTCTCTTCCTTCCATGCTGATGGATTCCATCTTAGTATAATCGAAGTTGTTGGGTATTTTGAGGTCTTCCAATCGAATTAGCTTTTGAGCAGTTTCATTTTCTCGATCAATGTAGGCTTCATATTTTATTTCTATTGCAGCTCTTTCTAAACTGTCTTTATTGTATTTAATAAGCTCTGTTCCGTGATTTGGAATTTTTGTAATATCTTCTAATTCGATTTCAGGACGTAGGAGTATTTTATTTAAACGTATTTTTTCTGTAATACTGGTAGTACCTTTTGTTTTTAAATAGTCTTCAACTTCCAATGGATGTATATTGGTGTTTTTTAGGTAGTCTTTAATGCTGTTTACTTCAACTCGTTTCTTATTTAAATTATCTAGTCTTTCTTGCTTAGCTAAACCTATGGAATAACCTATGGGTGTAAGGCGTTCATCTGCATTGTCTTGTCTAAGGCTGATTCTATATTCAGCACGTGATGTAAACATGCGATAGGGTTCTTCGGTCCCCTTATTAATCAAGTCATCGATAAGCACCCCGATGTAGGCTTCGTTTCGTTTTAAAATTAAGGCTTCTTTGTTTTGTACTTTATTTGCAGCGTTAATTCCGGCAATAAGTCCTTGCGCTGCGGCTTCCTCGTATCCAGTGGTTCCATTAATTTGACCTGCAAAAAACAGATTTTCAATGTTTTTAGTTTCCAGACTGGGTTTTAATTGAGTTGGTTGAAAGAAGTCATATTCAATTGCATATCCAGGTCTGAATATTTTTACTTTTTCAAAACCAGGTATTAGTCTCATGGCTTTTTCTTGTATATGGTCGGGTAGGGAAGTACTAAAACCATTTACATATATTTCGATAGTATTCCACCCCTCGGGTTCAACAAAAATTTGGTGTCTGTCTCTTTCAGCAAAACGGTTTATTTTGTCTTCAATACTTGGGCAATATCTTGGTCCTAGACCTGTAATACTACCATTATACATGGGGCTATCTTCGAAACCTTCTCTCAATATGTCGTGTACGTTTGAGTTCGTGTAGGTTATGTAACAACTTCGTTGTTTGGTTAATGGTGATGTTTCATGTGAAAAGCTAAATTTTTCTGGATGTTCATCACCGGGTTGTTCTTCCATTTTGCTGTAATCAAGAGATCTACCATCTACGCGTGGTGGTGTACCTGTTTTCATTCTTCCTGCTACAAACCCTAAACTTTCTAATTGAGCCGTAATTCCTGTAGCTGCTTTCTCACCCATTCTACCTCCTCCGAAATTCTTTTTTCCTATATGTATAAGACCATTTAGAAATGTACCAGTTGTAAGTACAACGGTTTTACCATGGATGGTAGCACCCATGCTTGTTTTTACTCCGCTCAATTGTTTCCCGTGAAACAGCAATTCTGTTACGCTGTCTTGAAAGAAATCCACCCGAGCATTGCTTTCAAGTTGTAATCTCCATTCTTCAGCAAAGCGCCAACGGTCAGATTGTGCTCTAGGACTCCACATAGCCACTCCTTTTGATCGATTTAGCATTCGGAATTGTATCATGGTCTTATCAGTAATAATACCACTCATTCCTCCCAGAGCATCAATTTCCCTCACGATTTGACCTTTCGCTACGCCTCCCATAGCTGGATTGCAACTCATTTTTGCAATGGTTTCCATGTTCATTGTAATAAGCATTACCGAACAACCCATGGTTGCTGCCGCGTGTGCCGCTTCACATCCTGCATGACCCGCACCTACTACGATAACATCGTAATTAACTTCCATTTTAAATAGTTATTGTTTCCCGTGAAACGTTCTTTATTTCCCTCCACAAAGATAAACATCGCTCTTCTTCTTTTCTCATTAATAGAGCTTCCTCCTCCGACTTATCATTGAATCCAATCAAATGCAGAAAACCATGCGACATTACCCGAATCAACTCTTCTTCTTCACTCACCTCGTATGTCTTAGCATGGTCTTTAATTCTATCTTTTGAAATATATAACTCACCGAATATAGTTGATTCATCATTACTCAAATTAAATGTGATTATATCGGTATAATAGTCGTGTTGGAGGTGTTCGCGGTTTATCTCTAATAGTTCATCGTCCAGCATAAAGATGTAATTCAATGAAATGTCATTAACAAATACAGACTCGGAAATGCGTTTAATTAATGTTCTAAAATAATCCCTGTTGACTTTCTTTAAAAAGCCGCATCTTCCTGAAAATGAAATAGTTATACTCATTTTAACAATAAAACAGAACCCGATTTAATTACTCTTTTGTTACGATAAACAGCAGTAAACTGATAAACATAGACTCCATCACCCACGGCATTTCCTCTGAGATCGCGACCATCCCAACCATCAAGAGCATCCCCAGTCCAAATTTGCTCGCCCCAACGGTTATAGATATCGAAAGTGCTCTCCCCTAAGGAAATAGCTGGATTGCTTATTTTAAAAACAGGGTTTAATCCCATCGGTGTAAATGCGGTAGGAATAAGAAGCGTATCTTTTACATTACCGTTATACCCTAAATCTACAATTAATTCGTTTGAAAACGATTGGGCTCCGTTATTGTTATAGGTTGCTTCTACACGAAATCGCTGAATACCTTCCCACAGTCCCGTAATTGTTTTAAATGTATCTTGGTTGTTTTGGAAAGATTCAATAGTCTCCCAATTGTTTGTAATAGAATTGTACCTGTTTAAGTTGTAAGTTACAGAATTACTGCATGTTGCACACAGCCAACCCCAGTAACGATTCCAGAATAATTTACCTCCATTGTTCCGCAACCAAATATTGGTATGGGTGGACGATGTGTCAAAACCATTTCCGCAGTTATCTTTTCGGATAATGCGATAACGAAAATATCCGGAATTTACAGAAACCGATGCATCATTGTAATTGATAACTTTACTGGTAGAAGAAGACCCCGAATTATTGTATGCAGAATAATTTGTCCATCCCCCAGAGATTCCACGTTTTTCTAATATATAAGAAAACCTAGGTTGTAGCAATCCCGAATTCCCTGATATATCCAAAGAGTTAGCATTTACACTAACCTTGTCTAAATAAGGAGGGTTGGATTTAGATAGAGAAGGAAGTTGTATAGCTATTCGATTTGAACTTGATGTAATCTTAACCCCACTTTTTTTACAACGAAAGAAATAATCGTACGTAACATCCAGATCCAAGTTTGAATCAACAACAACCGACGCGCTTCCAGACCATAATCCTGATTGTACAATTTTCCATTGATTTGTTTTTGTATTCAATCGATACAACCAAAAAGAATCTGAAGACCAACCGATATATGGGCTTAAAAGAAGGCTGCATTTTCTTGAACAATAGTAATTCGGATCTACTTGAACACTTAGAAAAGGTGGTGTATGATAACTGCTTAATATACCACCATTTAAACAACTATCAAAAGCGGCAATACTGAATTTAATTGTTCCAAAATTGGCAGGGTTGAATGTAGTTTTTGGAAAGGAGTAAAACAACGATAAAGTGTCTTTTAATAATAAATTTGTTCCCCCATTTTCTTTAAATAAACTAAAACCTTTGATGTCATTTATTGAAGGTTTTGTCCAACCAGCCACTAAATTTTGGGTTGTGTAATTTACCGAAACGCTATCAGGTTCAAATAAAAATGGAGCCACATCATCTACAAATACTCGGTTGCTGATAAACGAATCAACCCCATTACAAGCAAAGTGAGTTGAAACAAAAACCTCCCAACGCTTATTGTTAGGTACAGTTACTGAAATCAGACTTACATTGAGCGTTGAAACTTGTTTCAACATCACAAAAGGAGCGGTAGCGTCTTCTCTTCCATAGACACGGTGAAATTGAAAAGACCCACATGCATCAACGTCTGCAACATTTAAAGATACCGTTAGATTATTCGTGAATTTATCCAAACAAACCCTGCTCACCCGAGCCGGTGAATTTATTCCGAACCCAATTTGCGCTAATAACGAAAACAGAATGGTATGTAAGACTTTTGTCCTCAAGCTTAAATATTCCCAGCCAATGCAGTAACAAACGAATTATTATTCAAATACTTGTTTGCACAATGTAAAATTTCATCCGAAGTGATAGACCAAATTTCTGGTAACACCGTTGCATAGTAATCGGTATCTTGGTGTTTCATGATATTACTTTGAACTTTACTAGACAATGCAAAAGGTCCGTCAAATCCAGAACGAAAAATCCCAGAATAATATTGTTTTATTTTTGTTAATTCTTCTAAATCAATAAGATTCGTTCTAAGATCAACAAAAATAGAATTAATGGCTGCAAGCGTTTTTTCCATGTTTTCTGAATTCATCTCGCCCGAAATTATCCAGCTATAGTCATCAAATGCTGGTTTGAAATAACTCCCAATACCATAAGTTAAACCCTGTTTTTCGCGGAGTTCTTGCATTAATCGACTTCCGAAATACCCGCCTAAAACTAAATTTAACAGGGTTAATACATGTCTTTCTCTTTGGTTATCAGGAATGATGTGTTTCACCATTTGTAAACTCACTTGACTTGCATTCGGTAGCGCTTTCTTTAGAATCGTACCCTCCAAACTCGAATAAACAGCACTCCTTTTAGGGGTTGGTGTAAAAATCGAAGAATTATCCTCAGAGATCAGCGATTCAAGTATAGAAACTATGGAATTGTCTGTGTCACCGGATAAAAAAATCATCGCGGAGCCAATATTCAAATGTGTTTTTCTATACTCATTCAACTGTTCAGAGGTGATATTTTCTAATTGTTCAACTTCCCCAAATCGAGACAATGGGTTATCTAAACCGTACAGCGATTCTAATGATATTCGATTACTCCAATATTTAGGTGTCTGTTGCTGTCTTTCAACACCCGCTTTTCTTACCATGATTGCATTTTCTACCTCAAAAGCCGGATAAGTAACGCTACGAATGTTGTTTAAGACCCAAGGAATAACAATGGCGCTGTGCTTTTTTTGAAAACGAACGGATAAACTAGTTGTTGAAACACTAGTATCCATTGAGTAAGAAACACCATAATAATCCAATTTTTTAATTATCTCTTCTTCCGATATTTTGTCATTTCCAGAAAACAACATTTCCCCAGCCAAATTTGCTAAAAAAGGAACAGCCGAATCCTTACTTCCTGCCATCCAAAATAGTTCCAATCGAACAATTTCTAAATTAGGAGTGGCATGAATAAAAGCAGGAATTTTATTTTGAATATAACTAGTTTCTAGCGATGGAATTGGAAATTCCGAAATAGAAATAGGCGAGGGTCTTACACTTCTGAAATTCATACGTTTGATTTGGGAGTATAAAGGATGGTTTGAAAAATCTCAGGGTTAAGTACGTTTTTTGATACAGTCATGATATCCTTTGCGTCGATGTTTTCCAAAATTTTAGTTTCTTGATTTATCAAAGACAAAGCATCGATGTTTTCATAATAACACAATTTCTGAGCGATTTGCATAGGTTGTGTTCGCTCAACAAGCAATTGAGTTGATATTCTGTTTTTTACACCAACTAAACGCTCTGAAACCGAAACATCGTTGTATAATTTATTCATCTCTGAAAATAAGCCTTCCTTTGCCATTTCGAACGAAATACCTTCGTTTAAAATACCATAAAGTATAAACATGCCTTCATCAAGCCCCTTCAAATAAAAACACTCGGAAGCATTAAAAATTTGCTGCTTTTTAACCAACTCCATTTGTAACGGAGAAACATCTGACCCCCCTAATAATTCTGCAAATAATTCCATGCAAAGAGATTCATGAAGATTCTTAACAGAGGGCCCTTCCCATACCAAAAATATTGCTGGGTTGGGAGATAGGTCGCTTTCTTCAACAGTTTTAGGGGGTCGTTTTTCAGAAGAAATATATGTATTTGTATTTCGATTCGATCGCGACTCAATACTGCCGAACCATTTTTCTGCTAATTCTTGAGCCCTTGCCCAAGAGATGTTTCCAACTAAACTAACAATTGCGTTGGATGGACAGTAGTATTTATTATAAAAAGATTTTACATCTTCTAAACTCGCTTCTTCAATGTGCTCAAATGTTAAACCAATAGTTGGCCAACGGTAACTGCTTTTTTCATACAAAGATTTTCGTATGTGATGCCACAACATTCCAAAGGGTGCATTGTAACAACGTTGCTTAAATTCTTCTACCACAACGCCTTGTTGAACCTTAAGCGAATTGGCGTTAATGTTAAGTGAAAACATGCGATCACTTTCCAACCAAAAGGCTGTTTCAACATTCTCTTGGGGCATTACCAAGTAATAATTGGTGAAATCATTGTTGGTAAAGGCATTGTTTTGACCACCAGCTTCCTCAACCTCCTTGTCGAAAACAGGTACGTTGGCACTACCAGAGAACATCAAATGCTCAAACAAATGTGCAAAACCAGTACGGTCTTCGTCTTCATCTCTCGCACCAACCCGATAGAGGGTGTTTAAAACAATACTCGTCCGACTTTTGTCTTCAACATGAATAAAGCAAAGTCCGTTTTTTAATTGAAGCTTATTGTATTCAATCACAACACAAAAATACTCCATAGTTTTACCCAGAATGAAAAAGAAGGCCACACAAAATCTGTGTGACCTCTTTTCTCATCGATGAATTAAAATCGAACGTCTTCTACACGAAGATTTTCCATGTCAGAAGCTTTGTTGTTCTTGATCACTAGAAAATCAGAAACAACTACCTCCGAAAAGGATTTTTTTTGCCCATCAGTGTCGGTAAAGTTTCGATGTTGGAGTTTTCCTTCAACCACCAATCGAGAACCTTTAGCTACAACCTTTTCAAAACGATCGGCGAGTTTACCCCATGCCACCAGTCGATGCCATTCTGTTCTTTCTTGCCACGAACCACCTGGATCTTTACTTTTTTCTGTGGTTGCAAGACTTACCTTGGCGCGGACTTTTCCGTTTTCAAACTTCGTAACTTCAGGTGCTAAACCTACGTTACCTACTAGACGAACTGAGTTAATTAGAACTTTCATAAACACTTAAAATAATACGTTATAAACACTTAAAATAAAACCACTTACAAAACAACTGTGGCCATCATTTGCAATTGTAAGTAATGCAAAAGTAATAACCTAAATACAACCCATACGTAGTTCAAACGTTTACTTCCGTTTATAAACGTTTAACAGTTTTTACATGTAATCACCTACAACCGATGGTCACAACAATTGCCCCTGAGAATCACAACCTTCCTCCAACTAAAAAGCCACTGTTTACAACACAACAAACATCAAATACCATCTACTAAACACTATTCACCATCCAATACTATTCACCAACCAACACTCCACAATCAATGTATCATCACATATCAAACCTAAACTATCAGCCCCACCAAATACAAATCTCAAATCACCAAACATCGTTTATTGCTCAACCATCGCTTATTATCCACGAATTTGTAAAAATTGCAAAATATAAATTGTCTCGGAAATAGGGGAAGAACCAATTCTATTTGTAAAAGCCCAAAAATTACCGCCATGGAAAATACGTGTTTAGAATGTTCATCCCGCTTAAAAGGAAGATTGGATAAAAAGTTTTGTGACGATAATTGTCGTTCTGCGTTTCACAATAAATCTTATCGAGACGATAAAGAAATCACCCGAGAAATAAATGCAGTTCTAAGAAAAAACAGACAGATTCTCAAAGAATTATACGAAAAGTCAAGTGATGGAACCGCAAAAATCGATAAATTAACCCTTCTCAAAAAAGGATTTGAGTTTAATTATTTAACACAAATACACAAGCATGTTACCAATGAAATCGCCAATTGTTGCTACGAATTCGGCTATCGTGAGCTGCAGGAAGGTAAGGTCGAATTAATTAAAATTGACAAAAACAACTATTCTCAGTATAACTATGGCTAACTTTGTGTAAATATTTTAGACAGCTGTGAAGTCGCCTAACCCAAATGAAAACAAGAACTCTGGAGGTCAAAAGTTCAAAAATAGACAACCCGGAGAAAAAAGAAATCGCTTAAAAGCAGATTCAAACCAATCAAATTCAAATTCCTCTAGAGGATTCGATTCTAAACCGTCTAAACCGAGAGAATCTCGCAGAAATTCAGAGGGGTTCGATTCAAACAGAACGTCCGGTTTCAGTAATAATAGAAACGAAAGCAGAGCACCTAGAACGGGTGAGAATCGTGGATTTAGTAGCCGAGGCAATTCCGAACGAGGTGGATTTGGGGGTGACGATAGAAAGCCAAGAAATTCAGAAAGAGCGGGGAGTGATCGCGGTTTTAATGGTCGAAGCACAGATAGAGGAGGATCCGATAGAAATAGTTCAGATCGTAGAAGTAACTCTCGTGGTGGAGCTTGGGGTGGACAGAACGGATCAACAGGCACATCGGATGGATTTAAAAAATCTTCCGGTAGCTGGTCTGGAGGAGATCGAAATTCAAGTCCCCGAGGTGGTAGTGATCGCAGTTCAGGAGGTCGAGGCTTCAATAGCAGAGGGGATTCTGATCGCGGCGGATTTGAGAAAAAAGATCGCGGATTTAGTGATAGAAATAGCACCGATCGTGGAATTGGTGGCAGAAATACAGACAGAGGAGGATTCGATAGAAATAGTGCCGATCGTGGATTTAATAGCAGAAGCGGCACCAGTAGAACGGGATCGGATAATAACAAAGCAACTCGTGGCGGATCTTGGAGTGGTGAAAAAAAATCAACAGGAAGCTGGGACGGATCCAAAAAATCTTCTGGTAATTGGGGTGGTGAAGAAAGAAATTCAAGTCCCCGTGGCGGTAGTGACCGTAGTTCTGGAGGTCGAGGATTTACTAGCCGTGGCGATTCTGATCGTGGTGGATTTGAGAAAAAAGAGCGAGGATTTAATAGTCGAAGCGATTCCAGACCAAGTCGATTTGGAAAAGAAACAGGTTCGTATTCCGGAGGTTCAGGCCGAGGTTACAGTAAGCCAGAATTTGGAGGTAAACGCGAATTTGAGGGCAAATCGGATCGTAGCTTTGGTAAATCCAAAACCGCTAAGAAGAAAGATAATTTCCAGGAAACTCCGAAAGGATACAAAGGCAGCAGACGTACCTTCGGCAAGGTTCAACAACAACAGGAACAATCCTTGCTGGCTGGCGAAGATTTAGTAAGATTAAATCGATACATCGCAAACAGTGGCATTTGCAGTAGAAGAGAAGCCGATGAGCTCATTTCACAAGGATTAGTAAAGGTTAATGGTGAAGTAGTTACCGAACTAGGAACCAAAGTTAGACCACACGATACCGTGAAAGTGGAAGACAGAAAAGTTACGCCCGAAAAGCCAGTTTACATTTTATTAAATAAACCCAAAGGTTACATTACGTCTACTTCCGACCCTGATGGTCGTCAAACGGTGTTGGATTTGATTGATTTGCCAGGAAAAGAGAGAATTTATCCTGTAGGCCGATTAGATAGAAATACAACAGGCGTATTGCTATTAACGAATGATGGTGAGCTTTCACAGAAGTTGATGCACCCGAGTTTCGAAATCAAAAAAATATATCGGGCAACTTTAGATAAAAAACCAACCAAAGAACACATGTTGGCTTGGGTTGAAGGGGTGGAGTTGGAGGATGGTTGGATGACTTTCGAGCAAATTGGTTGGGTAGAAGAAGGCGAAGAGAATGTACTCGGTGTGGAAATCAAAAGCGGCAGAAATAGAATCGTTAGACGAATGTTTGAACATTTTGGTTATGACGTAACATCATTAGATCGCGCAATGTTAGGAGAATTTGACAAACTCAAACTGGGTCGCGGGAAATGGAGATTCTTAACCGAAAAAGAAATGCGATATATCGAGAGAATTAAACGAATGCATTAATCTTCGCGCAAAATTGTTTTTGCCTCGATCGTCTTTTGAAGTATGCGCCATGCATTTGGCCATAAGTTATTAATTCCATTATTAACAGCATTTCCGGTACCGAGGGATAATCCATTCCAACGTAATCCTACAATTCCCTTGTGATTGGGTTTTAGAGGCAAAAATTCTCGCTGGAAATAACGTATTGCGTCTTCGATACTCACGGATAAATCAACATAAGCTTGGGGCTTATTGCTTAATAAATCAAACGCCGCCGATGGTTTCCAAAGGTTTTTATTATATAGCCCAATAGGTATTCCTACCGATGTGGATTTTGGCAATAAACTCAGCAAATCCGGGTGATTTTCTAACCATTTACCTCTTCGAAGTATATAAATTTCACCTTCTCTGTATTCGGTTCCAATCCACTCATTGCCTAATATTTCTGGAAGTTCCACTGTTAGGGTTTTACCCTCTTTCTTCTTTTTTTTCTTTCTACTGTCTTCAATAGTGGCTTCGTCGCTCGATAAATCCCCAGTTTTTTGAATGACGGCAATAAAAAATCCTTCCCCATCCGTTAAATGCGGATAAAATCGATACATGTTCTCTTGTAAACATACCGAACCATCGGTTAAAATTTGAGGTAGAGATATTAACTCCCCACCCAACTCTTCACACAGTTGAGAAACGTTTTTTTCGTTTTCGATATCGTTGTAAGTACACGTGGAATAAATAAAATAACCGCCCGGTTTCAACGAAGGCCAAATATCTTGTGCTATTCTTTGTTGTCTTGCCGCACAAAGTTTCACATGCTGTAAACTCCATTCGCCAATGGCTTTAGGGTCTTTTCGAAACATGCCCTCACCACTACAGGGCATATCAGCAGCAATGATTGAAAACGTGTTCCTAACCCGATGAAAATCAGAGGCATCAGCTCGAGTAACAACAAAATTACCCAAACCCCATTTGCTAAGATTTTCTACCAATATGGGATTTCTTGTTTGAATAACTTCGTTGGCAATAAGCAAATCTTCCTTTCGTAAAACAGAAGAAATATGGGTGGATTTACCACCTGGAGCTCCGCATAAATCCAATACAATACAACCCGGATCAATATTCCCAAGCAATAATCGAACAACTTCACCAACCCGTGTACTGTTTAATTCTTGTACGTAATAGGAGCCGCTATGCCATCCGGGATCACCAATAAAAGAAGGTCTATCTGTAAGCAAATACACATCTTTACTGTGAGACGATTGTTTTTCAATCAGACTTTCTGAAATAGATTTACCTTTATGAGGGTTTAGTCGCACACAGGTTTTCGGCAGCTCAGACAATGCGGAAATAAAATCATGAACGTGATCACCGGGTAAAATAGAATGTATAATCTCTACAAAATCCTGAGGCAGTATTATTTTCTCCATAATTGTTCGCCCCTAACTTCTGTTTTAGCTGGAAAATTCTCAACAAATAAAGAGCCTGTTCCCAAGCCTTGATACGGTATGTTCGGTTTTTGTGATACCCATTGAGCGATCGCAAACAGGCCAACATTGCCCTCCAACGCACTTGTACTCCACCAACCACAATCTGCCCGCTTGGCTGAATTTATCCATTGGTCGCATAAATCTAAACCGCCCAGTAACGTGGGTTTTAAAATAATGTAACGCGGTTTAAGTCGAGTTAATAATGATGTTCCATTTTTAGGGTCTATTCCAATCAATTCCTCATCTAGCGCAACGTCAATGGCCGATTCTCTGCATACTTTCTCCATGGATTCTAATCCAGCTTTAATGGGTTGTTCGATACTGTGAATGCCAAATCGATATAGCTCTTTCAATTGTTCCACGGCCGTGTCTTCAGCAAAGGCACCATTAGCATCTAACCGAATTTCTAATTGAAAAGCAGAGTGTTTGGCCCTGATTCTTTCTAACAATTTGCATTCTTCATCAAAATCCAAGGCCCCAACTTTGAATTTGATGCATCGGAATCCTTGTGAAATCTTTGAATAAGCTTCTTCTTCCATGGTTTCGATGCTGTTCATCCAAACCAATCCATTAATTGGAATACCTGACTGTTTTTGTGTAAATGCGGAATCAACCCAAATACCTGTACCCCCGGTTTTGTAATCCAGAAAAGCACAATGGAAGGCAAATCGTAAGGAAGGCAAAGCCCCCGGTTTTCCGGGTATCCATGATTCCAATAAATCCAATAAGTCGGATTCACTAATTTGTTCGGGTAACTCTTGTAACTTTTTGTCAATGTCAACTTTACCATCAATGCTTAGAT
>JBJOFM010000221.1:0-2692 GCA_046048755.1 Bacteroidota bacterium
CCTTTGTTCAATGTTGATGTTTCCGATGGTTTGAAATACCGTGGCTTGAGGCCAAAGGCGGATTTCATCGTTATTCTTTGGGACAATAAAATTTCCTCCTTCGTTGTAGGTTTGATAGCTGCCGGAGCCTAAGGTAAACATCAGATTTTTATCGGCTTTGTAATTTACACCGGCTTTGTATTCGTAGTAATGAAAATGATTGTAAAATTTTAAGGATCGCAATTGACTTTCTGCAAAGAAACTGAGTTTGTTGGAATAGCTATATTTCACGTTGAGTAGGTTCCACGATCCTAGGCCGGCAGTTTGTGCAATCCCGTGAGTGTTTGTTAGGAACAGAAATATTCCACTGAGAGCGAATCGAAACATTTAACTTATAATTTGGTGGAATTGTTCTTTTCTACTACAGTGATAGCTTTTTGAAAAATTAGTGCATTGGGGATGGTGATAATAGCCCCTTCTTGGGTTCGTAAATGAATAAAGAAGTAGGTTAAATCCGTTACTTCTCCTTCAAACGGACAATCTTTGTCCAATACTTTTACGGTATCTCCAATTTTTACTGGATGATTGAAAAACAGCAGAAGGCTTGAAGTTATGTTGGATAATAGCGACCATTGGGCAAAAAAGGCAATGCCTAGCGCGGTTAATATGGTGCCCACGAATACGGCGATTTCGTTTTGTTTGAGTCCCCAAATTGCCGAGAGAATCACGATTGCAGTTAGGAAAGTTAATAAATGAACTGCTTTAATGATCATTTTTCTTCTTCCCCGTTGCAAATGGGTTTGCTTCAGTGAATTATTGATAAATACTCTGGTGATGGAGTGTGTAATTACATATCCGATGATAACAGCGATAGATTCAATGATTTGTATTTGATAGTTTTCCATGTTGGAATCGGTATTTATTATCAATTTCTGATTATCGCTGATTTTAGGCGATGCAGTAGTAGGTTCAATATACGAATCTAACGGGGAAATGGATTACGAGTATTTGGAAATAATCATAAGTAGATTTAATTGGCCGAGTATTGAGGCAGGTTAGGACTTTTAAATTAAACAACCCTAATGAACGCAACTAGGTATTTCGATTATTGATATTGGAATAAAGTTATGATTTCGTAATTTCGCTGCATCATCAAGAGCACAAAAGTGCACCAACCGGGTTACGCTTACCACGGTGGTAAAACGATGAGGACCGTCATGTCAAAAACAAAGTTTTATGCAAATAATCATCATTTTTAGAGAAGGCGATCGTGAGCGATTCGCTGAATTTTATCAGGGTTTCCTAAACTTGGATTACTCGTCCTTAATCGACCGTTACAACCGCAACCAGAAATTGGGTATTGTAGGAGTACATGCTCAAGGGATCATGCTATTGGCGCTGCATCATCGGTTTGTTCAGGTATTTGGCAAATCACCCATTGAGTGGACAGACAACTGTCTATTGGGATTAACCAATCCCATTCAAATGAAAGGTGAAACGTGGGAGTTTGTTGATTAATGCTTCGCGATTATCCCCGCATTTTGAAAGTTTTACTTTCGATTTGCGGGGATAATTTAATTTATTACCGCAAAATGGAAAATAATTATATATATTTGCGATAATGACAAGTGATTTTGTTGATCGACAAGCATTAGCCGAATTAGAGAAATTATTACAGCAATTTCCGGTTGTGGTAATCGTTGGTGCTCGTCAGATTGGTAAAACTACATTAGCACAGAAATTGGCAGAAACCATTAATAAGGAGAGTGTCTACCTGGATTTAGAACTGCCATCGGATAAGAATAAGCTACAGAATGCGGAGTTGTATTTTTCTTATAATCGGAGTAAATGTATTATTTTGGATGAGGTTCAGCGCGACAAGCAGTTATTCCCTTTGCTTCGATCCATGGTGGATCAAGATCGATCTCCGGCAAGATTTATTTTATTGGGTTCCGCATCGCCCGAATTGATACGTGATAGCTCAGAAACGTTGGCAGGACGAGTGGCATATTATGAACTATTTCCTTTTAACTTGACGGAGGTTGGGAAAAATAAGTTCAATGATTTATGGTTGACTGGAGGATTCCCAGATTCTTTTTTGGCAAAAACTCAGGAATTCTCATGGAGTTGGCGGCAGAATTTTATTCGAAGTTATTTAGAAAGAGATTTACCGATGTTGGGATTGAATGCTAATCCAATATCGCTGCGGCGTTTATGGGAAATAATCGCCCACCAGAATGGTCAATTATTGAATATTAATTCAATTTCACGTTCTTTAGGGATATCAGCACCAACGGTAAGACACTACATTGATTTCATGGAATCGGCATTTTTAATTCGTGTTGTTAAGCCTTATTTCACGAACAGTAAAAAGCGATTGGTGAAATCACCCAAGATTTATCTAATGGATACTGGGATTTTGCATACATTATTGGAGATTCCAACGTATGAAAAATTATTGGGCAACACGGCGGCTGGGAGCTCGTTCGAGAATTTTGTTTTAAATCAGCTGCTTACCTTGGTGGATACAAGCAGTGTGTATTTCTACAGAACGGCCGATGGTACGGAAATGGATTTCGTCATTACTAAAGGAGGTAGTCCATTTATTTCGATAGAGGTTAAGTTGAGCAGTGAGCCATCAACCACGAAATCATTCACCCATGCCGTGGCAGATTTAAGAACCAAACATAATTTTATTGTTGCGCCCATAGCC
>JBJOFM010000222.1:0-18013 GCA_046048755.1 Bacteroidota bacterium
GATGTTTATTCCTCATCCATACGAGGCTTTAAATTTATTTATAGGGTGTTCATACCGCGATTATGAAATGGTTTGTGCTGACGAAATGCCCGATCGATGGTGGCGTGCTTACCAGCGATTGATGTAATAAAATTTACAACAATCAACACAAATAGGGACAATGATTGTTCTATTTGAATTCACAAGGCGTAAATTTGCAGAATTATTATGAGCGAAGGTTTTCACACTCTTAAGGTAAAAAATGTTGTTAAAGAGACAGCGGATGCAACCACTTTTTATTTCGATATTCCTTCGGAGTTGTCCGAAGTTTTTTCCTATACTCCTGGCCAGTATTTTACTTTTGAAACCGTAATTAACGGCGAAAAAGTTCGCAGGAGCTACTCGTTGTGCACCTACAGCGGAGTGGATGCAGATCCGGCAGTGACGATTAAGCGTGTTGAAGGTGGGAAAATGAGTAATTTCATGAACGACAGCCTTACTGTGGGCTCTGAAATTTTAGTGATGCCCCCAATGGGTAAGTTTACTATGACTCCAGATGCGAGCAGATCAACTCACTATGTTTTATTTGGCGGGGGTAGTGGTATAACGCCTCTCATGGGAATCGCTAAAGCGGTATTAAATCATGAACCTAACAGTCAAGTGACTTTGGTATATGCAAATAGAAATCCGGATTCCGTTATTTTTAAATCTACTTTAACCGACATGGAGAAATCATGGAGTGGCAGATTCAAGGTGTTGCACAACTATGATTCGGCTCCATTAACGTGGTTTGGATTGAAGGGTATGTTAAATACGGATAAGGTTTCCACTATTGTAAAATCAAAGATTGGAGGTCCTTTTGATACGTATCAATATTTTATTTGTGGACCATCAGGTATGATGGATGTGGTAAAATCTGGTTTACAGACTTTGGGTGTTTCCGGCGATCGGGTTCATACGGAGTATTTTACTGCACCAACATCGTCCAGTAACGAATCTAAGCCTAACCAGGAAACAGACTTTTCTGGCACTTCAGAGATAACCTTAACGGTTTATGGTAAAACCCATACGATAACTTGTGATCAAAATACCACGGTATTAAATGCAGCAATGAAACAAGGGATTGATCCGCCGTATTCTTGTACTGTAGGGGTTTGTACAACGTGCAGAGCCAAGGTGTTAGAAGGCAAATTGCACATGTTGGAGCGCGAAGGTCTAAGTGATTCTGAAATTGCTCAAGGATATGTGTTAACCTGTCAGGCTGTTCCCCGTACTTCAACCATCACGTTAAAGTACGAATAATAGCGTTTAACACCCTTGTTTATTGAGGAAGGGTGGTGTAATTTTTTATCTTCTGTAACAGCGATTGAAAGTCTTCCGGTAGCTCCGAAGTAAACATCATTTTTTCTCCTGTTGTTGGATGAATAAATCCTAATTCTTTTGCGTGTAACGCTTGTCTTGGCATTAAATCAAAGCAATTTTCAATAAATTGTTTGAATTTGGGCAATGCCGACCCTTTTCTGATTTCGTGCCCGCCGTACAATTCATCTGAAAACAGGGGATGTCCATGTCCGGAAAAATGGGCTCTAATTTGGTGGGTTCTTCCGGTTTCTAATTCGCATTCTACCAAGGTGGTAAAATAGAAGTTTTGAAGGGTTTTATAGTGAGTAATGGCTAATTTACCGTCTTCAGGTTCTTTGTAATTTTTTGATTTTCGTCTATCAGATGGATCTCTAGCTAAAAAGGAGGTGTAGGTGCCAATTTCGGGTTGAGGTTCGCCCCACACCAAAGCCCAATATCTTCTATGAATGGTGTGTTCGAAAAACTGTTTGGATAGGTGACTCAAAGCAAATTCGGTTTTTCCAATTACCAATAATCCGGATGTGTCTTTGTCGATTCTATGCACCAAACCAGGTCTATGCGCTCGATTGGTTTGAGGGAGTTCGCCAAAATGATATACTAAGGCATTTACCAGCGTACCGGTGTAATTGTTGTAACCTGGGTGTACTACCATCCCGGCCGGCTTATTGATTACCAGTAAATCGTTGTCTTCGTAAACAATATTCAGCGGAATATTTTCTGGATAAACAGTAGTGTCACGGGGCGCTTCGGGCATTAATACTCGAACTGTTTCGCCTGCTTTTATTTTATAATTTGATTTGATGATTTTATCATCTACTACAACGCAACCTGCTTCAATGGCTGCTTGAACTTTGGTTCTGGAGGCATTCGCAACTTTATGCATCAACCATTTATCGATTCGCATTGGTTCTTGACCCGGATCAGCGATAAATTGGTAATGTTCAAATAATCCGTCTTCGTTTTCTAGAAATTCTTCGTTTTCAGCCTGCATTTCGGCAAAACTACGTCCAAATCTTGGTAATGTAATTTTCCTAGCTGAAAAGCCGTAATTATGTTGTTGAAAATTGAATTTTTCCTAGGACCAATCCGGCCCAATGGGCTTGATTTACGATGACTTGTTTACCGTTTTTATTTAGTACACGATTGGGCTCAGCAAGTAGGGTATGGGTATGACCTCCTAAAATTACATCTACATTCGTGGTAGCAGCTGCCAGTTTTAAATCGTCGATTTTTGGGGTGTTGTATTGATAGCCCAAGTGGCTAATGACAACCACGGCATTACATTGTTTCTTGTGTTTTAAATAATCGGCCCAATATTGGACTTTGGCGATGGGGTCTTGGTAAATAATTCCTTTCCGATTTTTTTCAGTTACGAGATCGGTTAAATCCAATCCTACACCAATTACACCTACTTTTAATTTGTTTACTGTGTAAATTTCGTAGGGTTTAACAATGTCATGTAAGGGTGTGTTTGAAAGGTTATAATTGCAATTTAAAAGATCAAATTGTGCGTAATTTATAAATGTGTCGGCCAGGTGTTGAATTCCTAAATCAAATTCGTGGTTACCCAGGGTAGTTGCTTTATAGCCTGCAATATTCATCCATTCGTATTCTACCTTTCCTTGAAAAATATTGAAATAGGGGGTGCCTTGAAAAACATCGCCACAATCCAGAAGTAACGTGTTTTCATCTTTATGAATTTTTAGTAAATTGTGAATGTTGATGATTCCGCCTTGCCCGGATAACTTATGATTGTTGGGGAAGGATTCTAAACGGGAATGGAAATCGTTCGTGTGTAAGAGGGTGATTGATTTTTTTGCCGTGTGGTTTTGAGATTCTGCACTTGCTGCATTTAATATATCGGGTACTAGCAAAGCCGAGATTGCTGCTGCAGAGGATGTTTTAAGGAACTTTCTACGACTCGATTTCATGTTTTAATGCCTGGAGTTAGACGGTTGCATTAGTTTTATTCTTGGCTGTGGGCGTGGATTTACCGTTTTGGTTGAATTGTACTCGTTTTGGAGCCCTTGAATTAGTGCTTCTCTCACTGTAATTCCAGTATTCCATAAAGGTTTTGCATGTTTGCAAATACTGTATCCGTCTCCACCCACGGCCATATAATCATTGATAGCCAGGATATAGGATCTTCTGGAATCGAATCTGCTACCGTTTATTGAAATATTCTCAGCTTTATTGTTATTGATGGTGCAGGAAGCATTGGCTAAATAGGCTCCATTTTTAAAAGCAATATGTTGAAATAGACTATCGGTTTGTGCCCCGGTTAATTGGATGATAACCAGAATATTTTCGTAGGGCATGGCCTCGAAAATATCACCCAATGAAATGTTACCCGGTGATAATCCATTTCGGAGGCTACCATTATTAAGTACGGCAAAATCGCAATATTGTTCGATATTTGATTTCGATTGTAATGAATGGGTTTTGAAGTAATTGTTGCCAAATTCAAGCATGTAATCGGCGGTTAGGTTTCCTAAATTACCGGTTGTGTATTGATTGCTAAACAAGGTGTCTATTGCCACAATGGCTTTAGACATTTTTATTGTTAAGCTATCGTGGTAGGGTTGGAGAAAGGATGAAATATAATTGTTTTGTTTTGCGATGATAGAATCTCTATGAACGATAATATTTTGGCCCCCAGAGAATGTAACTGTTTTATGGCTATTGCAGGAAGTAATTAGGAACAATAACGCGAAAAATACAGGTAATAGTAATTGTTTTTTTACTTGGGCGAGCTTGGTACGGTTTGATGAGATAACAGAAAAGATGCCCATGACTAAGATTTCGCAATTTTAAGTGAAAAAATGATAGGATTGGGGTCCTTTTATTAAGTTTTAATTACCAATGCGTTAAATAAATAGCAAAAGATATATGATAATGGCATTTTTTTCGGAATTTTGTAATGAATATGAAGAAGTTTTTATTAATCTGTCTATCTATTGGTGCTGCATTAAACGCTTGGTCTCAGTGTGATGAATTATTTATTTCAGAATACGTTGAAGGATCTCGAAACAACAAGGCTTTAGAAATATACAATCCTACTGGATCCACGATAGATTTAAGTAAATACAGAATTACTCGCTGGCAAAATGGTTCGGCTTCTTGGACTGCACAATATTCTGATGTATTATCAGGTACATTGGAGTCTAGGGATGTAGTAGTTTGTGTCTTAGACAGACGGGACTCTACCAAAACGGGTCAAGATACTCCTGTGGTTCTTCCTTTGCGATTAAAAGCAGATTTGTTTTTAAGTCCTGTTTACACAGTTAGTTATTCTATGAGTTTTAATGGGGATGACGCGATGAGTTTGGATAAATATAATCCGGAAACCGACAAGTGGTTGCCGGTTGATATCATTGGTAAAATTGGGGAAAGACCCTCTCCAGCTTGGAGTAATAAAGCCCCATATACGGGAACAGGTACTTGGTACACCGTGGATAAGACATTAATAAGAAAAGATTCGGTGGTAACGGGTATCAAGAAAAATCCTTCCATTTTTAATCCCGAAGTTGAATGGGAATTGAATCCCAGGGATATGTTTGATTCTCTAGGTTTTCACTACTGCTTATGTGGCTGGCCTGCTAACACGCAAGAAATTAAACCCGTTGAGATTTCATTGTTTCCAAATCCAGCTCAAGAAAAGACAACTGCTTTTTTAGGGTTTAATCTAGCCAGTGTTCGAATTATTGATTTGAAAGGCATGGAAGTGAATATCGAATCTTCATTAAATACTAACGGTTTAAATGATTATGTAATTTGGGAGGCAAATACATCTACCTTGAGTAATGGTATTTATTGGGTGCAATTTTCAGGGACAAAAGGCGAATTTGCCACAGCACGTTTAATGAAATAATGACTGTTTATATGCCAAGTTTGGTACAACGATTTTTGGTTACGGTTGCCTTTTTGGCAACCGTACCTGTTTTTTCTCAGGTGGTTATTAAAGGTCAGGTAATGGATGATATCAGCGGGGAATTGTTGTCTAATGCAACGATTACCACTCGAAATCAAACCACGCTTACTTCGAAAGACGGGGCTTTCGTTTTGCAATTGCCGATGGGAGAGTATAAAATTGTTTGTTCGCTAGATGGTTATTCCTCAGATAGTATTGTGGTTCAGGCAGATCGGAATTTGATTTCGGGTCTGGTTTTTAAGTTAAATAACCAAAGCGCCTCCATGCAGGCAATTCAAATTACTGCAAGTGTTGCTAAGGATAGGAAAACTCCGATTGCCTATTCTAATTTGATGGGCAAAGATTTACAAGAGCGATTGGGTAGTGCAGATTTACCTACGATGTTAAATCAAATCCCTGGCGTATATTCTACGCAACAAGGGGGTGGTGCCGGCGATGCGAGGATCAATATTAGAGGGTTTAATCAGCGGAATATAGCCGTTATGATAGACGGTATCCCTGTGAATGACATGGAAAACGGTTGGGTTTATTGGAGCAACTGGTTTGGTTTGGGAGGAGTAACTTCCATGACCCAAGTTCAACGCGGCTTGGGGTCTAGTAGAATTGCTAATCCGGCTGTTGGTGGTTCCATGAACATCATTACCCGTGGGATAGGAAATCAGGAGAGAATTGAAGGGAGTGTAGAAATTGGAGATTCTCGATATGAGCAATATTCATTCAATTATACTAGCGGCAAACTTCCTGGAGATTGGGGGTTTACCATGAGTGGAACTCGGCGAACCAGCAGCGGATATGTTGATTATTTGTACGATAATATGTTCGCATATTTTTTCAAGCTTGAAAAGCAGTTCGGCAAAAAGCATACATTGAGTTTTGCGGGTATGGGGGCTCCTCAAAGTCACGGTCAACGTACTTTTAGAGCTCGTTTGAGTTTGTATGATGAGAATTTAGCAAGAGAATTAGGAATGGACACAACGCTTCCTCGTATGTCTAAAAACATGGGAAGAAAATACAACCAGCACTGGGGTACAATTCAAGAGTTTGATACGGTTCAACAAAAAGATATTCAGTCTGGTAAATTAACAATTGATACGGTTTGGGGTAGAGGTTATGTTCAAAATGAGCGTGAAAATATGTTTCATAAACCGCAGTTTTATTTGAAACACGATTGGAAAAAAAGCAACAAACTATTTATTACTTCTTCAATTTATGCTTCGTATGGAAGAGGGGGAGGATCACAAGCAGCTAGCGGAAAAGTTGCTCAAACGCCTCAGAATTACGGCACATATAATTTTCAAGCCGCGTATGAATTAAATAAGTTTGGCGATGGATTTTACGATCCTATCGACCCTAAATATTCGGATTCTGAGCGAAAATCAGCGGCTATTATACAACGTGGAGTAAATAACCACAATTGGTATGGTTTGTTAAGCACTGCTCAGTATAAATTGAATTCAAATTGGAATTTAACGGGTGGGATTGATGCGAGAATGTATTATGGAAAACATTGGCGAGAAGTTTATAATTTATTGGGTGGGGATTATTTTATTCCGCAAACCAGTGATTTAAATCCCAATTATTCCAAAAACCACATGTATCGAAAAGGCGATAAATTTTATTATCACAACGATGGACTAGTGAATTGGTACGGTACTTTTGGAGAAGCTGAATATAGTAAAGGCAGAACGTCTGCTTTTTTTAACGTAAGTGCATCGAGAAGTAACTATAAGCGAATTGATTATTTCAAGTTAGACTCCAATAAAAACCCTCAACATACCGATTGGGTGCGGTTGAATGGTTTAACGTTGAAGTCGGGGTTAAATCATAATATCAGTAGGAAAATCAATTTATTTTCAAACATTGGTTATTTAAATCGGCCGGCGAGATTCAATAACATATTTGATAATTCGAACAAACGTGTTCGCGGTGTTGAGAATGAATTGGTATATGCTTTGGAAGGTGGGGCCGGGTACAAATCGAAGCGAGTTGCGGTAACGTTAAATGGGTATTACACCCTTTGGAAAAACAAACCGGTTGACTTCTTATCAAGATTTACGGATTTAGACGGTAATGAATATACGTTCAATATCAATGGATTGTCTGCTTTACACAAAGGAATTGAATTGCAATATACGTTAAAGCCGGGTGATGGAATTAGCATTGAAGGTGGGGTAGCTATGGGGGATTGGGTATGGCAATCGGGCAGTAAAGCTATTGTTAGAAATGACGCTGGAGATTCTATTGGTGCTGTAAATTTTAATGCCAATGGTGTTCATGTTGGAGATGCCGCTCAAAATCAGGTTACTGTACTGTTACGATATGAGCCAACCTATTTGAAAGGAGCTTATTTCACTTGGCAGTATATCCGATTTGGTAAGCATTTCGCCGATTTCGACCCAACCGTGTTAGTAGGTTCTTATTCAGGTAAGGAATCCTTTAGATTACCAGATTACTGGGTTATGAACTTGAGTGCGGGTTATAAATTTTCATTTAAAAATGGTACTCGCATGCAGATTTATGGAATGGTGAATAATGTAACGGATAATTTGTACATCTCGGATGCTCAGCATAGAAGTTTGAGTTACAATTTAAATGTTTCATCGGCCGAAGCAGAAGCCAATGCGCGTTATACATTTGACCCAAAGAATTTGGAGGTGTTTGTTGCACCAGGACTTAGATATACCACAGGACTTAGAATAACACTTTAAAGAATATCAACTATGAAATTGAAAAATATTTTTTTACTTTTTGTTAGCATTTTGGCTACAGGAGTGAGTTTCGCTCAGGCGACTTTGCCTGCATTTTGGAATTGCAACGATCCGGCAGCAGCTCCAACGGGATGGACGTTAAGTCAGGGAAGTTCAGGGAATTTTGTTTACACGTCTACTGCTTTGGTGAAAAGTTCTCCGGCTTCTGTTCGATTGGATAATACAGGGGAGTTTGTACAAGTGAATTTCACGGGTACTGCGGATACGGTGTTTTATTACATTACGGGTACTGCTGCTAGTGGAGCAACGGCTTGGGTGGGGACATTTGTTGTACAGGAAAGTGCCAATGGTACGGATTGGACGGATGTTTCTACATTTAAAGATGACTTGGGTTTAACATTAAAGGAGCGTTTTACTCTCTTAAGTACTACTACGAAGTATGTTCGATTTTTCTTTAAATCTAAATCTTCCGGATACAATATCGCCATTGATGATATAACCGTTAGCGATGGTATAGGCGGTGCAAAACCAGAATTGGTAGTTGAGTATTCCGGAAATAATTTGGCATCCGGAAAAGAAATTAGAGTTGGTGGTGCTGATATAGTTGATCTTACAATAAAGAATAATAGTTCTGCTGGCGATTTAATTATATCTGATTTAAAAAAATCGGGTGTAAATGCGGCTGATTTTACTACAACTCAAACGTTTCCATTTACCGTAAAAGCCGGTGAAACGGCTACATTAAGTATTGATGTAAATAAAAATGTTACCAGCGGTTCGTTGAAAGCTACGCTTGAAATATTTAGTAACGACAGTAATAATTTGCCATTTACTGTAAATGTATTTGCCATTAGAGGTGGATCTGCATCGGAGCCAACTACTCCTTCGAGTACTGTTTCGGTAAAAACTAATTTTGCATGGAGAAGTATTGTGACACTTTCGGGTGGTTCAGAGCCAGTGGATGGTTATTTGATATTATTAGGCAAGGGTTCGGATGTTTCTGGCACTCCTCAAGACGGTATCGAATACGAACGTGGAGGATATATTGGTAACGACCGCGTATTGCATGTAGGGGCTGCCGGCGAAATAACTTTTGATAATATAGTAGCAAATACACAATACTTTATTAAGGTGTTCAGCTACAATGGTTATGGTAGTTTTACTAATTATTTCACTGGTTCAGCAACTGCGGTAAATTATACCACTCCTGGCTTGAATCCAGGTGGTTATTACGGTGCACTTACTGCATCTGATACGCAATTGATTGATAAATTGAGAGGCATTGTACGTCCTCATTTTCAAGTGTATTATTCCAATTTTGGCAGTACGATTGCTTCTAATTTTGAAGCCAGAGATACAACGGGTGGCAAAAAAGTAATAAACTGTTTCTACAGTGGGTTCCCTTACATATTTACCCCGCCGTTTTTTTTCAATACAGCGGATCCTGATTATTTAAGTAGAGAACATTCTTATCCTTACAGTTGGATGCCTGAAAGTAGTCAGGATAGCGCAAATTACAGCGATTTACATTTGTTGTACTTGGTTCACCAAAACAAAGTAAACGCCAGTAGAAGTAATTACCCATACAACAATTTGAAGTCGGTTACTGTTAATTTTTACGGAGGAAAGTTTGGATTGGATTCTGCTGGGGAGTTCGCCTACGAACCTAGGGATTTTGCAAAAGGAGCCGTTGCTCGATCACAGTTTTATATCTGTGCTACCTATAATCGTCCTGGAAAAACATTTACAATTCCAACTTCCAATGAATTTTTGGGTATGAACCAGGATCAAACCGTGTTGAAACGTTGGAATCAACAATTCCCTCCCACCAATTGGGAAATAGCTCGTCATGAATATATCGCTGGGGTTCAAAAAAACAGAAACCCATTTGTTGATAATCCCGATTGGGCTTGTTTCATTGATTTTAGTAAGATGAAGTATGTTGCCGGCGGAAATTGTTCTGCTAACAACAGTAACTCCGTACGCGAAAAAAAGAATATTGTGAATGTTACATCGTTCCCTGTTCCGGCTAAAGATCAGTTATCCATTGATTTATCGGCGTTTAATTCTGAAAATGTGACCATTACATTGACTGATTTTTATGAAAGAACTGTAGTAAGTTTAAGTTGTCAAGATAAACTTGTAACTATTCCAACAGGTGCATTGTCTTCTGGAACTTACTTGCTGTTGGTTGAGGGTAAAACAAAACATGCTGCACAAGCTGTTGTTATTGCTAAATAATGGATTTTCAGTCCCAAGAAATTAAAGATTTAATTCGCCGCTGCCTTGATGAGGATTTAGGTAGCGGCGATATTTCTAGTATATCGTCTATTGAAGCTGGAACTCAGGGTTTTAGTAAATTGCTATTGAAGGAAGACGGTGTAGTGGCTGGATTGCGGCTTGCAGAAGCGATTTTAAAGGAAATCGATTCAACTATTCAATGGCATTCTTTAGCAGAAGACGGAAAGTTTTATCATTCTGGAACTGTATTAGCGGAGGTGTCGGGAAGTGTCCATGCGTTGTTGGCCGGTGAGCGTTTGTTACTAAATTTTATGCAGCGATTATCCGGTATTGCAACCCAGACAAGAGCTGTTGTGACATTATTGGAGGGTACAGGGACTACCGTTTTGGATACCAGAAAAACCACCCCTGGATTGCGTCTTTTGGAAAAATGGGCGGTAACGATGGGTGGGGGTCAAAACCATAGAATCGGCTTATATGATATGGTTATGTTAAAAGATAATCACAACGATTCTGCCGGGGGAATTACAGCAGCAGTGAATCGCACACAGGCATATCTTAAGAGCAACGGGCTTGAGTTGGATATTGAAGTGGAAACTCGGAATATGGACGAAGTAAAAGAAGTGTTATCGTTGTCTGGGATTCGCCGAATCATGTTGGATAATTTCAGTCCAGAACAATGTAAGGAGGCGGTTGCGTTAATCGATGGAAGATTGGAAACGGAGGCATCGGGTGGTATTACATCGGAAAGTATCTTAAGTTACGCTCAGAGCGGCGTTAATTTTATATCTTTGGGAAGTTTAACTCACAGTGTTAAAAGTCTGGATATAAGTTTTAAAACCAAAGTTCTATGAAAATGAATAAGTTAATCCTAGGATTGGCAACTATTTTTAGTTTGGCCTTAATCAGTTGTGGTGCAAAACCTTCCATGGAGGGTAATAACGGAACGGAATCTACTTCGGCTAATACGAAACAGAATAGTGCGGATCAAACAGCGCCGGTTAAGGATGCTAGTTTAACTCCGCAAAATGCTACTGCAAGCGCTAGCACGGAGTTGGAATGGTATGGTTTTGAAGAGGGAATGGAAAAAGCCAAGAAAGAAAAGAAAGTATTGTTGGTTGATGCATATACCGATTGGTGTGGATGGTGTAAGGTAATGGATAGAGAAACTTACAAGAATGCAGAAGTAATAGCGAAGTTGAATAAAGATTTTGTTGCGGTGAAATTTAATCCAGAAATTGATAAGCGCTATAATGTGGATGGTACAACTCAGACGGGTGAAGGCTTATTGATGTGGTTAGCCCAAGGTAATCCTGGAGGTTATCCAACGAGTTATTTTGTATTTAATCCCTCGAAAAATTATAATCGTGCGGCGCAACCAGGGTATTTGGCTCCTGCCGACTTTATAAAATTATTAGATTTGGTATTGACAAAACGAGGTTCTTAATTAGTACATGGGCAGGAGGAGTAAGGTCAAATTTAAAGTTTTCGAATCGGTTAGATTGGAATCCGCAGTTGCTGAAGGCAATTGCATCGCTAGGGTAGACGGACAAGCGCTTTTTGTAAAATACGGTGCTCCCGGAGATGTTGTAGATGTGCAAGTTTTTCAGAAAAAGAAAAACTATATGGAAGGCAGAATTCTGCGTTTTCATGAGAAATCCACACTTCGAACAAATCCTACTTGTAAGCACTTTACCGTTTGTGGTGGTTGTAAATGGCAACATTTACCCTACCAGGAACAATTGAAATTTAAGCGACAACAAGTAATTGATTCTTTGGAGAGAATCGGGAAAGTAAAAGACTTTGAAGTATTGCCAATTTTAGGGAGTTCTCTAGAATATGCATACCGGAATAAGTTGGACTTAAGCTTCTCAGACAGGGCTTGGTTAGTGGATGTCCCTCAGGAGGGTGTAGAGCGTCCGAAGGCATTGGGATTCCATGTTCCGGGTAGATTTGATCGGGTATTGGATGTGGAATACTGCCATCTGATGCCGGAAAAAGTAAACCACATTCAACGGGGTATACGTCAGTATTGTTTAGATAATAATATTTCGTTTTTTGATCCTGTTTCTCAGGAAGGCCAGATGCGTAACTTGCTTGTTCGATGTAACCGAGACGGCGAATGGATGGTTTTGGTCTCTTTTAAAGAAGATAAACAAGAAGAAATAGAGGGATTGATGCAATTTATCCAATCTAGTTTTGAGGGGATTGTTTCCTTATTATATGTTGTGAATGGAAAGCGAAATGATACATTGCAGGATTTAGAGGTAATTTGTTTTGCTGGAAATCCCTATTTAACTGAGCGATTGGGGAATAGAACCTATAAAATTAGGCCTCAGAGTTTCTTTCAGACCAATACGTTGCAGGCGGAGAATTTGTACAACATTACGAAGGATTTTGCCGGTTTAAACGGTGACGAAAAAGTATACGATTTGTACACAGGTACGGGTAGTATTGCATTATACGTAGCCGATAAAGCCAAAGAGGTAATTGGAGTTGAGTATGTGGAGGAAGCGATAGCCGATGCCAAAGAGAATATGGTTTTAAATGGCGTAGAAAATTGTAAGTTTTTTGCGGGCGACATGAAGGATATTCTTACCGCCGATTTTATCGCTGAACATGGCAAGCCCGATGTAGTAATTACCGATCCACCGAGAGATGGAATGCATCCCAGTGTAATTGCCCGATTGTTGGAAGCTGAACCTAAAAAAATTGTTTACGTATCTTGTAATCCCGCAACTCAAGCCAGAGATGCTCAGTTATTGGATGAGAAATACAGATTGGTAAAAATTCAACCAGTAGACATGTTTCCCCATACCCACCACGTAGAAAATGTGGGGCTGTGGGAGTTAAAAGGGCGGTAGCGGTTATTTGTTTTTTAGTATTAATCCTAGTTGTTGCTCAATTAGTATCTTGTTCAAAATTGAGCAACAACTGAAATATACATTATGCGAAGCAAGCAGCCACAATCTCGGCTTGTTCTTTGTCGTAGATCTTTTTGTATCCGGTAGCGGGTGAAGGACTGCTTTTTCTGCCGATATAGCGTAAGCTTACTGGGAAGTCATATCGCGCTAAATGCAACCAAGTACCTTGGTTTTTAGGTTCTTCTTGTGCCCAGCAGAATTCTGCGCCTTCGTATTGTTTGAATATTTCTGCTAATTTCCATTCGGGTAAAGGATATAATTGCTCAATTCGTACAACGGCAACATCGGTATTATTTCCGGCCTCTTTGCCGGCTAGTATATCGTAATAAATTTTACCGGTACAGAAAACTACCCTGCGCACCTTTTTTTCAACGTTTTTGTCGTTGATAACCTCTTGGAAACCACCTTCGGCTAAATCGCTTAAACTGCTTACGCATTTAGGATGTCTCAATAAGCTTTTGGGGCTCATAATTACCATAGGGACTTGGAAGTTTCTCTTTAATTGGCGTCTAAAAGCATGGAATAAATTAGCGGGGGTTGTACAATTCATTACTTGCATGTTAGAACCTGCGCAAAGTTGTAAATATCGTTCTAAACGAGCAGAAGAGTGTTCAGGACCCTGACCTTCTTGGCCGTGGGGTAATAACATGGTTAGTCCCGAGAATTTACCCCATTTAGATTCTGCACTGGCGATAAATTGATCAATAATAATTTGTGCTCCGTTGGAGAAATCTCCGAATTGCGCTTCCCAAATGGTAAGGCCCTGAGGCATGCAGGTACTATAGCCATATTCATATCCTAAGGCAGCGTATTCACTCAATAAAGAGTTGTAAATGGAGAGTTTGGCTTGACTATCGGAAAGATTGTTAAGTGGAACGTATTCCGCTTCAGAATCTTCTTTTTTAATCACTGCATGTCGATGAGAAAATGTTCCGCGTTCCACGTCTTGTCCTACCAAACGAACCGGATGATTTTCGTTCAATAGTGTAGCGTAGGCTAACAACTCACCCATTGCCCAATCGATGGTTTCGGTTTCCATCATTTTGGCCCTATCGGCGAATAAGTTTTGTACTTTTTTAATCGGTAAGTTATTTTCTGGGATCGCGCTAATTTTTTTACCTAATTCTTTTAAAGAGTTTATCGAAACTCCCGTGTTTACAATAGTTTGGAAGTCCTTAGCATCGGCATGTCTAAATCCTTCCCAAGTATTTTTAACGGTAGGCTTTTCGGGCTTGAAATCGCCTTTTGCTTCTTCAAATCGTTCTTGGAGCATGGATTTAAACTCCACTTCCATTTCTTTGGCTAATTCTGCATCAATTTCACCCCTTTCCAACAGCTTGGCTTTGTAAACCTCTCTTGGGTTCGGGTGTTTATCGATGAGTTTATACATTGCTGGCTGAGTGAATCGGGGTTCGTCTCCTTCGTTGTGGCCGTATTTTCTGTAACCCAATAAATCGATAAAAATATCTTGGTTAAATTCTAAACGATACGCCATGGCCAATTTAACGGCATGCACTACGGCTTCAACATCATCGGCGTTTACGTGTAACACTGGGCATAATGTAACTTTAGCTACATCTGTACAGTAGGTAGAAGTTCTGGCGTCTAAATAGTTGGTAGTGAAACCTATTTGGTTATTGGTAACCACATGGATGGTTCCTCCCACGTAGTAGCCTTCCAAACCGCTCATTTGCACAACTTCGTACATGATGCCTTGTCCTGCAATTGCGGCATCACCGTGAATTAAAATAGGACAAATTTTAGTAACGTCGTTGTTGTATTTTTGATCCAGTTTAGCTCTAGCCAAGCCTTTCACTACGGGATTTACCGCTTCTAAATGCGATGGATTATCGGCAAGTCGTAAGTGAACTGTTTTACCTGATGCGGTTTTTACATCGGTACTGTAACCTAAGTGATATTTCACATCGCCTTCAAAATCTTCAAATCCTTCTTCGGTTTCGTTTTGGAATACTTTTCCTTCAAATTCGGCAAAAATTTGAGAGTAAGTTTTGTTGAAAATGTTAGCTAAAACGTTTAATCGTCCGCGGTGGGCCATACCCATAACAAACTCTTCCACACCTAAACCTGCACCATACTGAACAACGGCGTCCAACGCGGGAATCAAGCATTCCAACCCTTCTAAAGAGAAACGTTTTTGTCCGATGTATTTGGTATGGATAAAGTTCTCGAAAACGGTTGCCTGATTTAGCTTTTTCAGGAAATGTCTTTTTTCGTCTGTGGTAAGATTTGGGATATTTTTGGTTTGTTCAAATCTTGATTGCAACCAATCTCTGCGTTTTGGATCGCGAATGTAGGTGAATTCGCAACCGATGGATTGGCAATAAGTTTGTTCAAGTAGGGATATAATGTCCTTCAATTTAGCAGAGCCTAAACCCAATTCGTGGCCGGCATTGAAGGTTTTGTCAAGGTCTTTCTCGGATAACCCGAAATTTTCAATGGCCAAAGTTGGCTGGTACTGTCTTCTTTGTCTGAGGGGATTGGTTTTGGAAAATAAATGGCCTCGTTGACGGTATCCGTTGATTAGATTGAGAACGTTGATTTCTTTCAGAGCATCTTCCGAAATGGCTGCTCCGGACTCAAATTTTTGTGCTCCGAGATCAAATCCTTCAAAAAATTTGCGCCATCCAAAATCAACACTTTCTACGTTGGTTTGATATTGTTGGTACAGGTTGTCGATTGCAGAGGGATCTGCATTGTGCAAGAAGGAAACGTCTGGATTACTCATATTTTTGGTGTAATAAGCCTAAATTACACCGCAAATTTACCTAAATCCAACGAGTAATACTATGGAAAATTAGATTTACTTGCCTAACGGAGGGGGTGGTTTTTTTTCTATCGGGCAGTGGAATTTAGGATAAGAAATTTAACCAAGCCCAAAAAACTACACAACCAAAAAGAAAAGCATCAAATCGGTCCAGTGCACCTCCATGACCAGGGATGAAATTGCCACTATCTTTGATGCTATGAACCCGTTTTAGAGCGCTTTCAAAAAGATCTCCGGCTGTGCCAAAAATGGAGAAAGCAGCCCCCAATATAATTGCTGCAACTGGGGATCCCAGGTCCCAGTAATGAAATAAAATGGCGGATGTAGCAGCTGTTAGTATCGTTCCTCCTAAAAATCCTTCCCAAGTTTTTTTGGGGGATAGTAGGGTATGCAAGGGATGTTTTCCGATGGCTTTCCCGGTTAAGTAAGCAAACGTATCGGAACTCCAAATCAGAATAAAAACCAACATTGGGTATTGCCATTGGTAATTGGGGAGATGACCTGTTAATTCTGGATGTACCGGTAACGATTCCCACGGCCAACCTAAATGAGATTGCCAGTTCCAATAGTTTAAATTTTCTGGCGGGGTGAGATTCCCCATTTGCGGGAGATAGAGAAATAGAAGTATGGGTAAACTGAGATAGAGTGATCCTGCTAATACCGCCGACATTTCTTTTATCGCATTGGTTGCTGCCGTAAATAATAAAATGGTGGCTAATAACAGAAACAGTATTGCTGTAATACTATAAATGGTGTTGGTTGATAAAAATTCCGTTCCGGCAAAACTGGCTCCAAAGAAAAATAGATTAATGATGGCAATTCCCCAAGAAGCGATGGGGCTAAGTTGTTGAATGGTAGTAAATTCTTTCCAGCAGGCAAACAGAACAACCATGGCAATGCACAACAATGCAGCTGGACCGGATAAGATGCCTACAATCACTACACCGGCATACAAAGTGCCAAAAATTGCACGTTCTTGAAAATTGGTTAGTGGCATAGTTAATTAGAAGCAGAATTATTGGGAGAATATAATCGTTTTAAAGACAGAATTAGCAGGCCGATAGCACCTAGGAACAAAGCAATACCCAAAACCGAGTTGCCGCTGAACCATTCGTTAGTATCTACATATATACCCGTTTTGTTGAAGTGATTTATTGTGTAAAAATGCAGACAAATGGCGGTGGCGTTAAATAAAAAATGCACCCAGGTAGACAGCCACAGAGAACCAGTATTTATTCTGATTGAACCAAGAATTAAGCCGGCTACAAAGATTCCGAAAAACTCAAATGGCGAGAAATGTATTAATGAAAATACAAGTGCTTGGAAAATTCCTACACTTATTGATTTCACAAAATGATTGCTTGCAAATTTGACGATTAACCCCCGAAAAACAAATTCTTCGAGCAAAGCGGGCATCCAAGCGAGAATTATTAAACAAACCCCTAATTCCCCCAATGTTTCCATATCGAGGGTGGCTTCTATAATTTGCTGACGGTTGGTGTTTAATCCTTGGAACATTTGCAGTATTTGCAAAGGAAATAATCGATTAAATAACCATTCCGATCCTTGATTTATAAGTGCTACGATTGGGGTTAGGGAGGCGGCAATTAATACGCCAAGCCCTAATTGGGATTTATTTGTTGTTTGATTGTAATTGCCAACGTTATTGATAGTCCAACCAACGAGATAGGTGACAATAAGTGCGGGTATTCCCAAGGAAATTATGCTCTGAAATAAATTAACCCAGCGTAAAAAGTTAATGTTAACTGCGGAATGACCGGGTGTGGATATCATTCGTTTAATTAATTCGGTATCGTCTATTCCAAATCCAATTTTACCAATGAGTACCGCAACCATTGCGGCGATATAACTAAAAAACAAAGTAAAAAGCAGTAGAATGCTTATACCCAAACTGCGCTGAATGGGTTTTGAGTATTGCGATCCTTGGTTGCTAAGTTGAGGAAATAACGAAAATCCTGCGGGCATGGCTTAAATTTGCAAATTCTTGGTAAGATTTTAATGCCTTACCGACGCAAAGATGGTGAAAATTGGCGACATATCGTTAGGGGAATTTCCTCTGTTA
>JBJOFM010000223.1:0-4085 GCA_046048755.1 Bacteroidota bacterium
ACATATCCCGAACATTTTGCAGTAATTCATCGTTGGGATGGGGTAACACGGTGTGAAAAACTACGATTACCGGCTGTGATATCTGCTCTAAAAAACTGCGAAACTCCACCGAACAGCTAGCAAAAAATCCAAATTCGTGCTGAATTATTACCAATTTCACATCGGGATCATCGCTAATTTGCTGTGCTGTATTTATCATGGATTTAACATTCAAGGTATCCAAGCGATATTTAGGCGTTGATTCGTACTTATAATTATCACCCGTTTGCTCCAAAGCACACACCGAACAAGTAAAAGAGTGTTCAAATTGTTGATTTAGTGCGGAAATTAAATCCTGAGAATACGTAGCAATGCCACATTCTCGAGGGGGGTAGGATGTTACAAACAATATCTCGGGGGTAGCTATTGCAACCTCGGGTTGTGATAGGGGTTGAATTTGATAAGAATGCGTAATTGCAGTTCTTAGTACAATGTTGAGGGATGTATTAAGATCCGTTCTAGGGTTGTTCATGGCTGTAATAGTTTATTTGATAACTCAGTAATTCGATCAATACAGCGGACATACTCACTTTGGCCACTGCAATTCGCTCATCGGCGGCTCCGTAGTATATATACAAGGAATCACCCTCTACCACAGTACCCGTAGGAAAACACACATTATTTACCTCTCCGGTAACTTCCCAAGGTTTATCGGGTATAAACAGCGGATAAGGCAATCGCGAAAGCTCTTTTTCTGGCTGAGTTAAATCCAGGAGAGCAGCGCACGCGGTATAAACATAGCCGGTAATGGTATCATGTACGCCATGATAAATCAACAACCATCCCCATGGGGTTTCAATGGGCGGACAGCCACAACCAACATAACTAACTTCGTGGTCGAATTTTGGCGCTAATAACACATGTTCGTGAAAATGAAAGAAATATTCTTGCCAAAAATCGATGGTTAAATCGTCCAAATGCTCCACATTAACCACGATTTGTAAATCGGGTTTGATTCGATGTAAAAAACAGAATTTGCCGTTAATTTTACGAGGAAAAAAAATCAAATTCTTATCCCATAAGAAAATTTTTTGATCTTGTTTTTGATGGCTTTTCTGGTAATCGTTAAATCGGACGTACTTCTCATGAATGCTCCCTTCAAACTCGGCGAAATGTTTAAACTCTTCATAGGTAACTTGCGGAACAATTATGCCTAACTTTTTCCAGTGTATTAAATCCTCAGAAATAGCCAAAGCACCCAAAGCATTCACTCCACTAAAGGCAGTATACGACAAATAATATACATTCTCTATTTCAACGATTCTTGGATCTTCTAATCCCTGAAATTCGTATTCCGCTTGGGGGAATAATACCGGCTTATCACTTCTGTATTCTATTACCATTGGGGAAGAAAGCCTACAATACCCAATGGTAGAGTAATTATCCTTCGTTACGGCTCTATAGAATAAATGTATTTTGTCTTTTACTTTTATCACTCCAGGATTTAAAACACCCTCACTTTCAAACAAATGGCCTGTCTGCTGGAGAAGTATACCGAGTTTTTCTACGATTATCAACGTGCAAGTATTAGACGATTCTGCTGTCGTTATTCTTTTCTATTTTCTTCTGTCGCTTTGCCTCTTTCTTTTCCTTAGGCGTTTTTGCTGCAGCTTTCTTGTCGGATTTTGCGTTTCCTTTTTTTTGATTAGACATGATATTTTAATTTATAGGGTTAAATTCTGATACATAAACTCGATTGAACCGAACTATCCTTCCACCAGTAAATCGCTACCTTTTATCGGCTTAAATTTTATTGGAACTACTACCACCGGAATTCGCGAATACTTCAGCATCAGATGGGCGGTACTACCCACAAAGAGCGCTTCCAGCTTATTTCTGCTGTGGGTGCCAATTACTACCATACCACAATTTCGTTTCTTTGACGCACTTAAAATACTGTCGGATATCTCACCATGCAGCACCTCCGTTTCAATGGTTGAATCCCCTAAATGAATTTTAATTTTTTCTAAAAACCGGTAAGCTTCGTCCACCACCTTTTGCTTAGAATTTTCCGTCAAGAAATCGTCGTTCACAAAACCGCCAAACCCCATAATTGGATCGTACGTAGAAGAGGAATAGTACATTACATCATTTAACACATGCACAATTACCATTGCGGTATTCATGGATTTGGCCAATACGTGCGCTTGTTCTGCCACCCGTTGGGCCGAAGGAGAGTAGTCAACAGCAACCAGAATTTTTTTCATCGTTTGTAGGATTATCTTCCTACCAAAGTTGCACTTACTACCGCGCAAAAGCGTTACACAATTCGGAGTAAATATTGCATCATTCCCGCTAAATATCCTCCAAATTGGTGCGCTGCTTTAGTTGCAACCCTTTAAAAAATGTAGGCGTTAATCCGGTGATTTTCTTGAATTGATGCGACAAATGGGCAACGCTACTATAATGCAGTTTGAAAGCGATTTCGGTCAAATTCAACTCATTGTACATAATCAATTCCTTGGCCTTTTCAATCTTGTGTAAGATAATAAAATGCTCAATGGTTATGCCCGTTGTTCTTGAAAAAAGTTCAGAAAGTGAATGGTAATCCTTTTGAATAACCGAACTTAAATACACCGAATACTTAACATCCGGTAGTTCGTCTTGTATATGTATCATTTCAACAATAGTGCGTTTTATCGTTGCAATAAGGATGGCTTTTTTATCGTCCATTAACGCTAACCCCGAAACCTGCAAACGCTCGGCAAGTTGTTTACGTTTACTTTCCGAAATTGGACCTACCAAGTGCACCTCGCCCAACTCTAGATAAGTATACCGCAATTGCAATCGATTTAGTTCAGACTTCACCAACATCTTGCATCGTAAGCTTACCATATGCTGGATAAACAACTTCATACTTGAATAAAACCCACTTTCATTATACAATTTCCTATAAAGTTACAACCAAAGTGGTAACATAGAGGCTCGCAACCCGAGATTACTCGATTAAAAACTCCATGCACACGAGTCAGCCAAGAGCGACCAACGCATAAATAGACTACTTTCTGCAGTACTGTTTGATCATCGGATATGCTTTTTCGATACCCAATTCCCCGGCCTTCGATAAATCCAAACAGCCCGACTCTTTTTGATCCAACAGGTGCTTAATCAATCCTCTACTCAAATAAGCATGCGCATTTTTAGGGTTAATATTGATTACTTTATTATAATCCAGTAAGGCACCTCGATAATCTTGCAGTTGCGTTTTTGCCGCAGCTCGATAGAAAAAACCATTTTCTTCTTTTGGATTAATTTTTACTGCCTTCGTACAATCGGCGATCGCACCCTTGTAATCCTCCAACTGAATTTTTACGAACGCACGTTTACTATAGGATGCAGCACTTTGCGGATTTAGGGTAATCACCTGATTATAATCCAGCATTGCACCGCGATAATCGGCCATTCTGTACTTCAAATTGCCCCGTTCAATAAAGGCTTCCTCAAACTTAGGATTTAGATCGATAGCCTTGGAATAGTCGGCCAAAGCACCGGTATCATTCCCCAACGAAAGCTTAGCAACACCACGGTAGTAATAGGGTGAATCATAATTGGGATTCAACAGCAATGCAATGGAATAATCCACCAAAGCGTCTTGATAGTTCTTTTGTTTTGCGTGAATCATTCCCCGAAAAAAGTATGCCGGTGCGTAAGCAGAGTCTAATGTAATTGCCTCCGTAAACGAAACCATAGCTCCTGAAAAATCCTCCGCCTGCACCTGTTCGCTGCCCTTAGCTATCAGTTCCCTCACCGTTTGAGAGTACAACGAAATCGCAAAACTCACAAAACACAACAGCAACAAAGATTTTTTCATGGTGTAAAACTACAAATTTTACCCTCGAATTCCATACAAACCCTACCCACAAGAAAACATAGGGATTAACCAAAATTTATTTCACTCTCAACTCAAAAATCAAATTACTTTCCAATACAGAAACGGGAGAAGATGGAACCCAAGATTTCTTCTACATCGATGATGCCGGTAATGGATCCTAATGCCTGGATTGCTCCGCGGATGTGAAACGCCATTAAATCCCCGCTTAAACCCG
>JBJOFM010000224.1:0-11189 GCA_046048755.1 Bacteroidota bacterium
CCTTCAAAATAACCGTATAGGTTCCTGGCAAAGCATAACTTATTTTCACGGTATCGGCATTGTTTAATACAAGACCTTTTCCATCGCCAAAATCCCAGTAACGAGCGGCAGATTTGGGCGTAGTTTTATTCACAAAAACCAACTTATCACCCGCACAAGCATTGCTACGGGTAAAATCTACCACCGGAATCTCGTTTACCGTTACAGGAATCACTTTACTAAAAACAAATCCATACAATCCTGAATATGCTTTCAGCACAACATTATAGGTCCCTTTTTTACTAAACACAAAGGTTGGATCCGATTCTTGCGCAGTATCATTGGGATCTCCTGTGGCAAAATCCCACCAAAATGTCATGTATCCACTCCGAATTCTTGATTTATTTTCAAACAAAATTGTATCGCCCACACAAATCTTAGTGGGCAACTTCACACCCGGAACAATCCGTGGAGCTATTAAAACTTGCCTACGAATAAACGTATCACATCCATTGGTTAAATCACTGATTTTAAGCACCATAAAGATTGTACTGTCTTCCAACAAGGTATCCGAAGTCTTAAATTGAATTTCTAAATTTTTACCAGCTGACGGCGCTGTCATACTGGTACCCGATACCAATTTCCCGGCCGATGTAAACGCGCTAAAGGATGCTACCCACTTACCCGTAACTCCATAATTTGAATTGCTGTATACCCGAGGTGGGTTGATATCGTAAATAACCGGCACATCTACAACTGTGATATCAAAGGGTTTCGCGCGCAAATAGGTAGGATTGTTGGGCGATGATGTCTTTGTTGATGGCTCAAACTTACCACCACCGGGGGCCGCTTTTACTGTTGTTTTATAAGTAAACGAATCGTTACTCAATTTATCATCGTAAGCATCCACATATACTTTCACCACCGTTGGAACAGCAATTGGAATGGCAATTGGGGAGGTAAATTTCACTTTTAGCGTATCTCCTGGCAATATTTTATTCGTCACCAACTGCTTGGTAATCTTCCCATTCACAGAGAATGCAACATTGAAATTATAAACGGTATCCGTAAAATTATTTTTCACGGTAATTTGAGCAGAACTTTCGTAACCCGCACAGATAGTACTGGGCAAATTATAATAGACTTTTAAGGCCTCAATATCCATTACCGACTCAATGGCTCCGCGGTCATGTTTGGCAGTATTCCGCTTTGCACCACTAATATCCGGGCTACTAATCGGCACATAGGGAACATTATTTTGCGCTTCAAAACAGAAATGGGAATAATCGGATTTACTAGGATCTTTAAAATTCACATTATTAAAATTCTCCGAGCTTCCAACCGATCCGCTGGTCCGGTACCCATTAAAGTTCGAAAAACTTCCAGTCCCTATCCCCCAACTCTCACTGCTGTTTTTTGTATAAAATGTATTGTAATTAACTTCCTTAAAATTTGTACTGCTATACAGGGTAATCGGGGATGCATTCGAGGAAGTTACTACGTCAATAATATTCCCCGAGAAGGTCACTTCGCTTTCGTCTTCGATATAGGCACCATAGGCCATATGTCCAGTTTCGGAATTTCGGATATATACCGTATTATTTCGGTAAATCCCCATGTATCCGTTGTAGTAATTGATATTGTAAATCCCGTAGGTCTCAGCCGTTGCAAAGTTGTTGCCGATGACATTCGACGCCAACGATAGATTCAGTGGATATATGAAATAGGTTCCCACTTGAACGGATTTGCCCCCCACAGCTCGATTGTAGGTAATACGGTTTCTAAGCACCTCCCAGGAACCATCCCAAGCCACAACCAAGCCATACATAGTTTCATTACTTGAACACGAATCGATCACATTTTCCGCAACACGATTAACGCTCCAGTTCTTATTATAAACAGATTCTAAATAAATTGCCGTGTAATTCCCAGTCTTTCCAGGACCCATTTTTTCACGCTGAATCCGATTTCCAACTATCTCTGCATCGGCCGTATTAAAAATCAAAATACCGTACGATATTCCATCGGCGGATTCATTGTCCTTTATCGTATTGGCCGATACCCAAACACTTCCTGCAGCATCCACAGAAACGGCACGGAACGATTTCAACATTACCGCATTTCGGATGGTATTTTTCTCAATGACAATTCCATAACTGCTGGAAGGAGTATAACTCTGAAAAATAACCCCATAGCATCGATTCATACTCACTGAGGAAGAGGTAGTCGCACCCAAAAATGGCAAATCATGGATCACATTCCCCGAAATCGCTGTATGTCGATTGGTTGAGTAACCATACAAACAATTAATCCCAGTTACAAAAGTATCGATGGGACTGGAAGATGTAGCGGCTGATCTGCTAATATCGTTATCCAAGAATTGATCTCCATTATTGTAACGAGCGTAGTATGCCGATGAAAAGAAATTTCTTATAACATTTCCAGAAAAGGTATTGTCCGATCCACTGCTACTGTAAACGCTGCTTCCCTGTTGATTCAAAATTGCAAATGTTGGTCCTGGAGAAGCAGAACCCGAAGTGGTTAATGTACATGCTTTTATGCTGTTTTTTACCCCATTGTGTTGAGAAGATGCAGACAACGGAGACGAATTACTTGCAGCAAATGCGATGTATGCATTTCCAGCGCGAGATGCCGAAAAGCTCCCACTAAAATCGATGGTACAACCATTTAAGGTATTATTATTGGCCCCAGCCGAAAATCGAACCCCTAAAATCCCACTACCTGTCCCTGAATTAACAATTTTTAAGTTTTTTATTTCTGTATAATCCAACCCATTCAACCACAGTACCTCGTACGTCAATGACCCACTGAGCGTATATCCATTCCCATCAATTGTTAACGTATTACTAGAAGTGGGGTTGTTACTGCCGTGTTGCTTTAGTTCAACGGTTGATGTAACCGACAAATTGGATTGAACCGTTACTGTAGTCTTTCCACTCACTCCATTCTTATTCAATTCTGTAGCAAAATCAGTCCAAGTAGCAAAATTCGATGCTCCAGACGTACCCCCAATGGTGTAATTTCCAGACAATTGTGCCGAAGCATAATTACTTACCCAACCACACAGAAATAAAAGAAACCAGAAACTAATTTTTGTAATGTTTTTAATCATCTTTTTATAAAGCAGTACAATTTACTTCAATAAAATTTGTCAAGCCTAATTCCTAAAGTATAATTTACCAACAAAACACACGTACTGTATAAAATCAATTATAGTTTTGCATCAACAAACGATGGAAAATACAAATTCACTTTCCAGCAGAATGAAAGACAAACTACAAACTCAGTTTTCTATTAAACCTAGTGAAATACTTGAGTCTACTAATTCTATATACTTGATGGGATCGTGTTTTTCAGACGCCATGCTAGCCCGATTTCATCAAAGAAATATACTCGCTAATAGCAATCCTTTTGGCACCATTTACCACCCAATTCCTTTACTAAGCGAATTGAAAAAAATCATAGAATTAGTATCGCATAAAAAAGATTCCATTAAAAATTCAAGGGAAAATATTTCCGGCGAAACTCTAACGAATACCAACATTTTTGAATTTGATTCGATTTTTCATTCACTCCCCCATGCTCATAAATTTTCCAATGCTAACCCATCAGAACTCGTTCAATTAATTTCAAATACACAAAAAACCGCAGCAGAACACATAGAGAAAGCCTCCACAATAATTATTACTCTAGGAACTGCATGGTACTATCATCATACCCCTACGCAATCCATTGTGGGGAATTGCCATAAATTACCCGGTCAACAATTTCAAAAAAAATGCTCCACGGTTGAGGAAATCAAACAACTACTTTATGATTTTCTAAGTCAATGCACAACCACGTTACCCGATAAAAACTGGATTTTCACGGTGAGTCCAGTTAGGCATTTACGCGATGGCATTTCACAGAATTTACAATCCAAATCCACCCTGCTGTGTGCAATCCACGAATTGCTATCGGGAAACAACTACACCAATGTTTCGTACTTTCCCGCTTACGAAATTCTGCAAGAAGAATTACATGATTTCCGATTTTATAAAGACGATCTCATGCATCCTTCAACCTGGGCAGAAGATTATATTTTTCAGCGTTTTATCGAAACTTATTACTCCAAACCAGAACAGGAACTACTATCCACAAACTTCAAAAACTGGAAACAGAATCAACATAGGAATGCAGATTAAGATAAAAAATTTCAATACCCGAAAGAACAATCGCATCACCTTTAACCCAGTCCATAGCAACAACACCGATACAAGCCTAGAGAAACACCTGGTACCAAACTGGCGGCAAAACCTGGTACCAAACTTGGAGCAAAACCTTGAAACCGGCCTACTGCTAAATAAAATCAGGGAATTTTAGCACCCAACTTAGTGGAAATACGATCCATTGTTTCAGCCATAGGCTCCAATAATCGTTGATAGGTAGGCTCAATGGCACTAATTTCTTTATCGATTGCACCGGCTTCCGTTAATAATTGTGCTAAGGAAGCATTCGTCTTTTGATACAATGCTTTGAATTCCTCCTTTTTACCCGAATATGAACCGTTTTTCACCATTTTTTCCATGGATTTCACCGTATAAAATTGAGCTTCCCCTTCTCCCACAGCCGTCTTATATCTGCCCTCAATGCCTTTATAAATTCGGTACATTGCCTCCCATTTGATAATATTATCCTTTTCCTCCGCCGTTAACCAATCTCCGTTTGCAAATTTTAACTGCTGCAAATCCGCCCCCATCTCCGTCTTCCTACTCTCCAACTCATCCAATCGAAGTCGAAACAAACCCTGAACTGACTTTTGTTTTACCCATAAACTATCTACATGCTGTTGCATGAGTACCTTCTCTTCTTCCAAAGCCTTATTGGAGCTGAATTGGCAAGCGGGAAATAGCAAAAAAATAAATACCAAAAACCAAGTATTTTTCGGACATTTGCCCGACCATAAAGCCACTTTATGCAACATGGCACAAAGATAAGAACTGCAAAACAGATAACCTTCATCCGATCCGTATTCTGGTTGGGGTTAACTGCTTTTGGTGGACCTCAGTTGCATTTACCCCACTTTAAACGCCGATTAGTAGATAAACACCGATTTATTTCGGCGGAAGAGCTAGCCGAAATAAACGCATTCTGTAGCATTCTTCCTGGCCCTTCCACTACACAAACAATCACTTCCATCGGAATGAAATTAGGGGGACCACTCCTGGCTATTTTAGCGTTAACAGCTTGGGCCATACCCGGGGCTATTCTAATGTCTATCATTGCTTTATCGCCAAAATTCTTAGGCTCTAACGAATTGCGATTTATGCAACCCATGGTAGCTGCTTTTTTGGTTTATGCTGTATTGAGTATGTTCCCTTGGATTAAACGCAGCAACATTAATTACCTGATTTTTATAATTTGTGGGATTGCCGGGTTTGCTTTCAATACTCCGCTAATTTTCCCATTGGGCGTTTTATTGGGAGGCATAGCTAGTGCCTTTTTAAACCAATACGAACTAAGTACAATCCCCAAACATCCGCAAAAACCTATAATCTGGAAAAACCTAATCGCCGTGGGCGGATTATTCTTGTTCTTTGGAGGAATTGGATTATTATTATCGCACAACGAACAATTTTTAGACATTGCCAAACCCATTGTTTTGTTAGAAAACACTTACCGAATTGGGGCCCTTTCCTTTGGTGGTGGCAATACGATGGCCGCTATGAGTTATGAACAATATGTTCAATACCATCCACGTTTAACAAACGAGGAGTTCAACACCGGTTTAGGATTATTACAGGCATTGCCCGGGCCTAATTTCAATTTTGCCATTTACCTAAATACTTTGGCCATGAAGAACTACCACTTTAACTTTTTGGGTCAATTGTCTGGCAGCATTATTGGGTTAGTAGCAATATTTTTACCGGGTACATTAATGGTATTTTTTGCCTATCCTATCTGGAACACCTTAGCACATTACCGAAAAATAAGATTGGCTTTGGACGGAATTTTTGCCGCCTCCGTAGGTTTTATTTTAACGGCATGTCTATTAATCAACCAGCACTTTATACAACAGCAAATTCACCAAATCAGCACCCACCCCAATTGGATGAATGCCACCAACATTGTAATCTTCTCTCTTTCACTATTGGCACTATACACCAAAAAGGTACATACTCCCTTTATCGTTTTATTTGCGATACTCGTTGGATGGTTAATGCCTATCTAATTGCAATTCGATATATTTGTGCTAAATGATTTCGTTGAGAAAACGCTGTACTTCAACGCTCCTGCCTATTGTTCTATTGGTCTTTTTCGGATTGAATACATCCGTGAATGCACAACCTATTAAACCCAACCCTAACAACCCCTATATCTTATTCACCGGCTTGGTTTTAACATCCGATTCTCTCAAAGCTATTCCCTATGTTGTAATTCGAAATAGCCAATTAGGCATGTTAGGCCATTCCGATCAAAGCGGATATTTTAATGTGATAGTAAGAAAAGGTGATACGGTGGATTTTATTCAAATTGAACAAAAACCGGTTCGACATATAGTCCCAGATACACTCACCAATTCAAGATATCACGTAGTAACACTCATGGTTCAGGACACCCTTACGTTACCTACAATTTACATCCGCGCGATGCCGCTTAAATCCTTGTTCGATAACACCTTCGTCAAACAAGAAATCGCTTCAGACAAGTACGAAATAGCTAGACAAAACTTAGAAAACGAACGTAGAAAAGAAGAGTTCAAACAACGCGCTCCCGATGCAGGATCAGCCCAAAATTACCTCACTCAAGCCCGAGCTAACCAGTTATATTATTACAAACAAGCGCCGCCGCAACAAATTTTCAGTCCCGCGGCTTGGGCACAATTTATAGAAGCTTGGAAACGAGGCGATTTCAAAAAGAAAAAACCTCAGAAACCCAACTACTAGTCAACGCCAAACTCATCTCCTATCAGCTTAAATGATATTATTGCAGAAATACGCAAACACTCAATTACAGCAACTCACAAACGCCCAATTACTAAACCGCGGAAGTGCTCTAATACGTAAACGCGAAAACACAAAAGAAAAACCTACCGCTAATTAACAGCCGGATTCTCTCTATAGCTACTATCCTGCGAGATAGCCCTCTTAATAATAAATTCCGCTTGTTGTTCCGGTGTAACCAATCCCTTTTCCAACAGTTCTAAAACAATCAATGCCTGCTTGTAAATATCGGCATAATCCTTCCCCGCCAATCGACCCGAATCTACCTCGGCCTTCAACAACCGATAATTAGTAATCGCTTTTTCGTACAATCCTGCCTGTTCATGAAAATGAGCCGAAATCACCAACATTTCCCAATAACCTTGACCATTCGGCTTGTAGGTATCTAAATAGAATTGTGACCACTCCGAAGCTTTAAATACCCAGTTTTTTCGTTCCGCAATCCGAAAACTCGCAATCGTCATCGGACCTCCATCGGCATGCTCTGGAAAATCTCTTACAAACTTCATCATCACCGTAGCCGCCGAATCTGGCAACGAATCCCACTGCAATTTTTTAACATGATTCATAAAAGGCAAAACCTTTTTATACTCACGATCGATTTTTGCCTCACAACCAATCAATCCCACTACCAAAAAAGCCAGTCCCAGCCATCTGTAAATTCCCCAAAATTTGCTACCGTGTTTCATGTTTTTACCGCTTTCAAAGATACTACCCCGGATTTAACATACTCCAACCAATTGTGAAAAACTCAAGGACTATTTCAAATTTCCAAGACGTAATATTGCATATATGAGCCAGGAAGTTAGGTACACCGAAGATGAAATCATCAGTCTGGATTGGAAAGACCATATTCGGTTAAGACCCGGAATGTATATCGGTAAATTAGGCGATGGAACCGCCGCCGATGACGGTATCTACGTATTGGTAAAAGAAATTCTGGACAACTCCATCGACGAACACGTGATGGGGCATGGTAGAAGAATCGATATTCAAATCGATGAAAAACGAGTTAATGTTCGAGATTATGGCCGAGGAATTCCCCTAGGTAAAGTAATTGATTGCGTTTCCAAAATCAATACAGGGGGTAAGTACGATTCCAAAGCATTCCAAAAATCAGTGGGCTTAAACGGGGTGGGTACCAAGGCAGTAAACGCATTAAGCAATTACTTTATGGTTCAGAGTTTTCGGGATGGCAAATCCAAAAAAGCAATATTTGAAAAAGGATTTTTAATTGACGATGTACCCGAATTTGAAACCACCGACCAAAATGGAACAGCTATCTCTTTCGAGCCCGATGCCTCCATCTTTAAAAACTACCGATTTATAGGGGGATTCTTAAAGGAACAAATAAAAAATTACACCTACCTAAATTCCAATCTTACCATTAAATTCAATGGAGAATCTTTCGCTTCACGTCGAGGATTGCTGGATTTATTAGAACATAAAGTACCTGCAGAAACTGCCCTTTACCCCGTTATTCATTTAAAAGCCGAAGATTTCGAAATCGCATTCACCCATACAGACAGCTACGGCGAAGAATACTACTCGTTTGTAAATGGTCAATATACCACGCAGGGCGGTACGCACTTAGCAGCATTTCGTGAAGCCATCGTTAGGACTGTTAGAGATTTTTACAAAAAAGAATTTGATGGTTCCGATATCCGTGGTTCTATTACCGCTGCCGTAAGTATCCGAATTATCGAACCCGTTTTTGAAAGTCAAACCAAAACCAAATTAGGATCAACCGATATGGGTCCTGAAGGACCGTCCATCAAAACAGGTATGATGGATTTCGTAAAGAAGCATGTTGACGATTACTTGCACAAAAACCCCGCCGTTGCCGATGCTTTACTAAAAAAAATCCTACAGAACGAGCGAGAGCGTAAAGACATGGCCGGAGTACAAAAATTGGCGAAAGAACGTGCAAAACGCGCCAATTTACACAACAAAAAACTCCGCGATTGCCGCTATCACCTACCCGACACAAAACAAGAAACGCGCTTCGATACAACCCTGTTTATCACGGAAGGTGACTCGGCGAGTGGCTCTATTACCAAAAGTAGAGACCCCAATCTACAAGCCGTTTTTAGTTTACGAGGAAAACCGTTGAATTGCTTTGGCCTAAAGAAAAAAATTGTTTACGAAAACGAAGAATTCAACCTATTGCAACACGCACTTGACATTGAGGAAACACTGGAAAATTTGCGTTATAATAGAATTGTGATTGCAACCGATGCGGACGTGGATGGAATGCACATTCGTTTGCTAATGATGACCTTTTTCTTGCAGTTCTTCCCCGATTTAGTGAGAAACGGGCATTTATATATTCTTCAAACCCCTTTGTTTAGAGTTAGAAACAAGAAGGAAACAATCTATTGCTATTCCGATGAAGAACGCAGAAACGCCATATCCAAATTGGGCAATAAACCAGAAATCACACGATTTAAGGGATTGGGAGAAATTTCTCCAGACGAATTTGCAGGTTTTATTGGCGGAGATATACGTCTGGAGCCAGTGATTTTGAGCCAAGAATCCAACATCGAAAAAATGTTAAATTACTTCATGGGCAAGAACACTCCAGAAAGACAAGAATTCATCATCGACAACTTGGTAGTAGAGAAAGACACCGAACCTGAAATCATTCAAACGGTCCTGGAAACTGCTTAATCATCACCACTACTGAACTGAATTAACGTTTAACCTTTATAAAGAGAAAGGGCTACCCAATGGGTAGCCCTTTCTCTTTATTCAACTTCCCCTTCCGGATTTTATTCTAGCTTAGGGGATTGCCTCTTAGATTAGAGGATTTCAATCTATATTAATAGCGATATTGGTCTTTTTTGAACGGTCCAGCTACTGTTACACCGATATAATCGGCTTGCTCGTTGGTTAATTCTGTTAATTCAACACCAATTTGATCTAAATGCAAACGAGCCACCTTCTCATCCAAATGCTTAGGCAACACATAAACATCATTACCATAGGAAGCGGAATTGTTCCAAAGTTCCATTTGAGCCAACGTTTGGTTGGTAAAGCTATTACTCATCACAAAACTTGGATGACCCATCGCACAACCTAAATTCACCAATCTTCCTTCTGCCAATACAATCACCTCGTTACCGTTTACATTGTATACATCCACCTGAGGCTTGATGGTATACTTGCTTGCGCCGTGTGTTGCATTCAACCAAGCCATGTCGATTTCGTTATCGAAGTGACCGATATTACAAACGATGGTTTTATCTTTCATCATTTCGAAATGCTTCGGGGCAACGATATTACAGTTACCCGTTGCAGTTACCACGATATTACACATAGGGATTGCGGTCTCTAAACGCAAAACCTGGAAACCATCCATAGCCGCTTGCAACGCGCAAATTGGATCAATCTCCGTTACGATAACTCGGCAACCAGCACCACGCAATGATTCCGCACTGCCTTTTCCTACATCACCATAACCACATACCACCGCTACTTTACCCGCTAACATAATATCCGTAGCTCTGCGGATTGCATCTACCAAACTCTCTTTACATCCGTATTTGTTATCAAATTTACTTTTGGTAACAGAATCATTGATATTGATTGCAGGCAATGGCAAAGTTCCTTTAGTTACTCGCTCATACAAGCGGTGAACGCCGGTTGTAGTTTCTTCACTAATTCCGCGGATACCCGATACCAACTGGGGGTAAAGATCCAACACCATGTTAGTCAAATCACCACCATCATCCAAAATCATGTTTAAAGGCTCACGACCTTCGCCGAAGAACAATGTTTGCTCGATACACCAATCAAATTCTTCATTGGTCATACCTTTCCAAGCATACACCGAAATACCGGCAGCAGCAATAGCAGCAGCAGCATGATCTTGAGTAGAGAAAATATTGCAAGAGCTCCAGGTAACTTCCGCACCCAACTCAACCAATGTTTCAATCAAAACCGCAGTTTGGATGGTCATGTGCAAGCAGCCAGCAATTCTGGCACCTGCCAAAGGCTTGGACGGACCGTATTCGGAACGTAAAGCCATTAAACCGGGCATCTCAGCCTCGGCCATTTTAATTTCTTTACGACCCCATTCGGCCAAAGAAATATCCTTAACCTTGTAAGGAATGTATGTACTTTGAGTTGTCATGTTCTGTTAAAAGCGCCGCAAAATTAGCGAAAATAGACCTAAAAGCCGCAATTGCAACCGCCTGGTTTTTT
>JBJOFM010000225.1:0-6048 GCA_046048755.1 Bacteroidota bacterium
GTAAAAAGTAGTTTAATATCTACGGAAATTTGAATACCTACGGAAAAATTGGAAGTAAGTAGAATAAAAAAAGCCACTGGATAGTGGCTTTTGCGGACCGGACGGGACTCGAACCCGCGACCTCCGCCGTGACAGGGCGGCATTCTAACCAGCTGAACTACCGGTCCGTTGCTTTCGCATTTCTTTTAAGGAAGATCTTGCGATTGGTTTCTCTTAAAAGGACTGCAAAAATAAGAAAGCAGAGGTTATTCCGCAAGTCTTTTTTTTGAAAAAATGTAAGATTTTTATACCCTGCCCTCATCTCGTATATTCGCAACAATGATTTTCAGAGTATTATCCTCACTATCACTGGCATTGACAGCCATTTATAGTTATCCATTGTTGGCTCAGTTTCCCGAAACCCAATGCTATCATTCAGATCACGGGGCTCACGAACGTGATCGAAATGTTGATGTCACCCACATGGAACTATCGGTCAAATTTGATGCCCCTAATGGTATTGTATATGGAAAAGTAAAACACATAATGAAGCCTTTGCAATCCAATATAGACACAATATTCTTCGATGCCCCCGGAATCGAAATTAATAGTGCTACCTTGGATGATAAACTTCCTTTAAAGTTTAAAATTATCCCTACGGGAGTTGTTTGCTATACTCAGTTGAGTAAAATGGTTTACCAAAACAAAGTAATTGGTAGTTATCACCAAAAGAGTTTTAGCATCACTTTTGAGTATACCGCAAAACCGAAAAAAGGCATCTATTTCATTGGCTGGAATCTCGCAAGCCTCTCTGGCTCCCAGCCTCCCGCCTACGACCCTATTCGAATGAGTAGAAAACAAATATGGACCCAAGGACAAGGTGTCGATAACCGGCATTGGATTCCCATGATTGATGATAGAGGCGATAAGTTCACAACATCCGTAATCGTAGAATTCGATTCCAAATACAGCGTTTTATCCAATGGAAATCTTAGCAACAAAACCATAAATAAATCTGGGACAACCTCCTGGACGTATCAGATGATCAAACCCCATTCTGGCTATTTATTAATGTTAGCGATCGATAATTATGCTATTAAATCCAGCAAAACGATAAACGGCACCCCCATTAACTTATGGTATTACCCCGAACATCCAGAGCGTGTTGAGCCCACCAACCGATACTCGGAAAAGATTATTGAATTTCTTCAATCCGAAACCGGCATCCCCTATCCGTGGGGAAGCTATTCCCAAGTTATGGTTCAGGATTTTATGTTTGGCGCGATGGAAAATACCTCTGCTACGGTGTTTGGGGATTTCTTTTGGGTAGACAATCGCTCCTTTTTAGACCGCAACTACATTGGTGTAAATGCTCACGAAGCTACCCACCAATGGTTTGGCGATTTAATTACCGGCAGACACGATGGCGAGCAGTGGTTACAAGAGTCGTTTGCTACCTACTATCCCGGACTATTTATGGGTTACGCGATGGGCAAAGACGAAATGGATTGGTATTTTCGCGGTCAGCAAGCAGGAGCACTCGCTGCAGGAAAGCAAAATTCCTTACCCGTAAGGCACAGCGGAAGCGGATCTTCTAGACATTACCCCAAAGGTGCATCAGTCCTAAGAATGTTACAACATATACTGGGTGATGAAAATTTCAAACGATCCATTACTTTGTATTTGCAGCGTCACCAATTCTCCACCGTGGAAACATGGGATCTTCAAAAGGCGATTATCGATGCAACAGGAATCAATATGGATTGGTTTTTCGATCAGTGGATTCACCGTGGTGGCGAACCCCATTACAAAATATCTTGGCAAATCCTGAGTCCGGAATTTAACAACTCGCCCGGAACAGAAATTACGGTAGAACAGATCCAAACCCAAGACCCTATTGTAGGAATATTTAAAACCCCGGTAGATATTGCTGTGTATTACACCGATGGCTCGGTAACACGGAAAACAGTAACCATTGATAAGGCATTCCAAAAAATAATTATTCCTAATGCCGGCAACCAAGTAGAAAACTCCGATAAAAAACCATTAATCATTGATAAAAACGTAGCTTTTGTGCTTTTCGATGAAGGAAATTACTTGCTAAAAAATACAACCTTCCCCAAAAACACCCAAGAATTATTGTATCAATTCACGATGGCAGCGAACGCAACCGATCGATACGATGCCTTGGTACAACTGCCACATAATAATCAAGAAGTGTATGAAGCCATCGCCAAAGCGGCCAACAAAGAAAGCTTCCGCGAAATGCAAGTAGCCATTCATAAATACCTAATCCAACACGCTGAAAATCAGTTTAGTTTTACCGGCAATAATGATAATTTAAAGGTTGTTTATAAAAACGCATTTAACCATCCCATTACAGAGGTGAGACGCATGGCGGTGGAAACTTCAAACATCTGGACCGAATCGAAATCCTATCTCTTTGCAGCCCTAAAAGATTCTAGTTATAGCACCATTGAAATAGCACTAAATCGGATCTGGAATCACCCATTATTCGCCGCGGAACAAACATCCATATTAGAGCAATTGAATGGAGTTGATGGCTACCTCAACAACATAGCTATCAAACAATTAGAATTGAGCGCATTAACATTCCCTGACCAATCCACACGATTTAAAAGTAACCTAGTAACGCTCACTTCGGCCTATTACGAATTTAGAACCCGGGCATCGGCCATGGCAGCCTTAAAACGACTTAATTTCTTGAATGAAACATTTGCTCACAATTTATTTAATGCATCCTTGAGTTTTAATTCGCGATTAGCTCAACCGGCCAATGAAACTATTAACTATTTCAAACAGCAGACCCAATATCATTTACTGTTGAACAAAGCCATTGGAACCTATAAATTTGATTCCAAATCCGATGAAATTAGAATTAAAAAGTTAATTGGAAATCCTTAATTTTTCCTTAATTCCTTTGATGTTTCAAGGATTATTCATTATTTAGCAAATTAAACTTGGAATAAGCCTGCACCATGATCATTTCCAGCGCAAAAAAGAACAAATTATATCTACCAGTGAACCGCATTTTAACCCTAACTGCCTTGGTAATAACCCTTTTCTTAAGTGGTTGCAAACCAAAATACGAAGAAGCCGTAAAACAATACAATTTGGGGTATTATCGTCAGGCTGCGGTCATTTTTGAAGAATTTTCAAAAAACACCAAGGATAAAAAACTAAAGGATAAAGCCATTTATATGGCAGCAGAATGTTACCGCTTGAGTGACGAATACGATAAAGCCAATCGTTTGTACGAACGTGTTTTGAAAAAAGATCCGAAAAACGCTAAAGCTTTGTTGATGCGTGCAAACATGTTGAAAAAAATGGAAATGTACCGTGAGGCCCTAGATGCCTACGATACTTACCTACAAGAAGTGCCTGGAGATACTATGGCGGAATATCAAAAAATTGGGTGTGAATATGCATTAAGTTGGACTCCCGATAGTTCGCAATATGTTGTAAGTAACTTCAAAATTGCTAACACCAAAGCCAACGATTGGGCTCCTATGGTGGCATCCAAAAAAGACGATGTTTTGTTCTTTGTTTCAGACAGAGAAGGTGGAAAAGCGAAGAAATTGTATCCTGGAACCATGGAACGTTGGTCAGATATTTGGTACATCGAAAAATTAGGTAAAAAAGGAAAAGAAAAGTGGCAGAAACCCATTTTTGCCGAGAAAAATTCAACCAATTTCAACGATGGTTCTATGACATTTGATGCCAAATTCGCTACCATGTACTTTACTCAGTGCGGTGGTGAGAAAGGTAAAAATGAAAAATGCGCCATTTATGAAGCTAAAAAGCAAGGTCCGGATTGGATTATTGGCGATGCCTTGGACTTTTGTAAAAGCGATACATCCCACAACTACGGTCACCCTGCTTTAAGTCCTGATGGTAAAACATTGTACTTTGCTTCCGATCGCGATGGCGGATTCGGCGGCATGGACATTTGGGCCGTTACCTATTCAAAACGTTCTAAAAGTTGGGGAAATCCTGTAAACTTAGGTCCGGATATTAACACAAAGAAATACGAAACCTTCCCTTATTTCAATCAGCACGACAATAAACTCTACTTCTCTTCCGATGGATGGCCTGGCTTAGGTGGATGGGATATTTTCAATGCAGAACCAACAGACGATATCTCCAAATGGAAAGAAAGAGAAAATCTTAAAGAGCCTTTGAATTCAGGTGGTAATGATTTCGGAATTGTATTTAATAATAAACCCGAAAATAAAAATTCAGGTTACTTCACTTCCAACCGCGGTGATCGTAAACAGAACTATGACATTTACGAGTTTACAGTAACCCCGATTGTAATAACCATTCGCGGTGTAATCAGCGATTGTAATAGCAAAAAACCTTTGCCTGGAGCTACAGTAACTTTATTAAATGATAGAGATACTACGAAACTTGTATTGAAGGCAGACGATCAAGGTGTTTACACGGCTACATTGCGTGAAAAAACCAACTACGAAATTGAAGCTAAATATCCGGAAAAATATTATTTGGAGAAACCTCCAGTGATGCGCACTACCTATGGAATTCGTGTAAATACCGAATTAATCCAAGATTTCTGTTTAGAAAACCCCTTGGATGTTGTTTATACCCTTCCGATTTTCTACGATTTAGACAAATCCTTCATTCGTCCCGATGCAGCGCGTGTATTAGACACCTTTGCTCAGGATGTATTGCTAAAGTATCCTAAATTGGTTGCTGAGTTAGGTTCACATACTGACTGTAGAAACACATTTGCCTACAACGAGAAGTTGGCTGAACGTCGTGCCGCCAGCGCTCGCCGCTATTTGATAGATGTATGGAAAATCGATTCTACGCGTATTGTGGCAAAAGGATACGGCGAAACCCAGTTACTGAACAATTGTAAGTGCGAAGGCGCGATTAAAGCCGGGTATACTCCTTATTTGGAGAACAAAACCAAAAAGATGGCGTTCGACAAAGACGATAAAGGCAATGTTGTTCGCAGCTATTATACCCGATATAAGAAAGAAGAAATTGTATTCATCAACGATACCGCTTACGTACCTTGCGATGAATTTCAGCACGCTCAAAACCGTAGAACAACCGTTCGTTTCGGATTTGAAGATCAAATTTCTAGAGCGATTGTAAACCAAGACGTTGATATCAACAATACCAACATCGGAAAAGAAGAAAAAGATTCTATTGCCAAAGCTGCCGAGAAAGCAAAAGGTCCTCAAATTGATATATCCAATGCGGTTAAAGTTCGTGTTACAAAACAAGGGAACAAGAACTTCATTAACGTAATGGTTTTGGATAAGGAACCCTTAAATGTGGAGCTAGACCCATTGGGCAAACAAAACAGTATCACCAAAGAAATTGCAGCTCAGTGGTATAAGTCTAAGTTGATTAACAAAGGAATGTTCTTAAGCTCCGGGGATAAAATCAAGGTGGGCAAGGTGAAATTACCAAGCAATAAGTTCACTGTAGAGAGTCTAACTATTGGCGATTATGTAGTGAAAAATGTAATGTTCACGATCACAGACAAGGTATCTGAACCCGTTCTAGGTAAGGCTGTATTCAAGGAATTCAAACCCGAATCCTATACTACCGAAACTGAATATATATTAATTCCGAAAAAAGCTCCTAAGAAGGCTACGGTGAAAAAATCCCCCACTACCAGCAAAGCGGGTAGCGACAAGGAAGAAGTAACGGAGGACAAGCCGGCTAAGAAGAAAAAATAATTCACTCTATTTATTCTTCTATCCTGTGATTCCTTCTATACCTGCACTTCGGTTTACCGATTCCAATAACTTTTTTCTCATGGCCGGCCCCTGCGCCATCGAAGGGGAATCCATGGCCCTAGAAATTGCTGAAACGCTAATTACTATCTGCGAATCTCGGAACATCCCTTTGGTGTTTAAGGGATCCTATCGTAAAGCGAATCGGAGTCGAATCGATTCGTTCACCGGTATTGGTGATGAAAAGGCGCTGAAAATTTTGAAAAAGGTGAATCAAACATTCGGGATTCCAACGGTTACCGATATTCATGAATCGCATGAGGCCGCAATGGCC
>JBJOFM010000226.1:0-2900 GCA_046048755.1 Bacteroidota bacterium
TTTGAAAATAAATAATGAAATATATTAAGTTTTTTCCAGCCGTTGCCGTTGTGTTACTGGCTGCTTGCGGTGAGAATATAAACACCAGCAAAGACTTGAAAACATCCGAAGACTCCTTTAGTTATATCTATGGGTATGGTATTGCTCAACGTATGAGTCAAGAGGGGATTGAGAACTTGGATTACGGTGCATTTATTCGTGGTATCCGTGATGGTTTAACAGGGAAAGACTCCTTAATGGCTATTAAGGAAGACAAGATGAGCAAGATATATCAAGGGTATATCATGGCAAGTCAAGAGAAGAAAACCAAGAAATTGCAAAAGGAAACCCAAGACTACATGGCAAAATTGTCTAAAGAAGCCGGTGTACAGAGTTTACCATCCAAAGCGTACATGAAGATGATTACGAAGGGGAATGGTCCGGTTCCACAAGCTTGGGATTCCGTAGAATGTTATGTAAAATGGACTACAGGTTCTGGGAATGTAATCATTGATTCTTATAAAGATAAGAAACCTTTTATTGGAACTACCTCTGGATTGCAGTTAACTCCTGTAGAACAAGCTATATTGAAAGCACCTGCTGGATCTGTGTTTGAAGTTACATTTTCAAATAATGATTATCCTCAATTATCTCGAATGTTCAGAAACTTCGATGATGCATACGGAGTTTCCATTTGGAAAGTTGAGTTGAGAAGTGTTTCTCCAGGTACACCTGAATCAATTAAGCCAGAGATGCCTAACGGAATGGGTCAATAATATAGAATTGACTGACGAATTTCTATTAATTGAATTTGAATTCTACAATATACGGAATTAACAAATTCTTATTTTTTAGAACGTAGCAAAACAAAACCAATCCAAATCCATCCAGCAATCATAGCTATTCCTCCTAACGGAGTAATGATAGCGAATTTAGTGATTGATGGATGGATTTGTTTATTTAAAGCAACCAACCAAAGACTAACTGAGAAAACAAAAGTCCCAATCACAATCATAGTAATTGGGGTTTTTTGTACAGTCTTATTTATTTCCGAGCTGCTGCCTATAAATAGTAGCCCCAAAGCATTAAAACTAAAATATAAACAAGCAGTCTTCCATACATCTAAATAATGTGGGGTAAGTGATTTCTCTAAAAGGTGTGCTCCTAACGCACCGAATGCAATGGAAACCCCCAACATGACAGCTCCTAAACCTTGATATTTATTGCTATTCTTCATCGTTTATATAGAGTTTGTTGTCTTCCTATATGTTTGTGCTTTGAATTCCTTAGTCTTAATAGCTAATTACGGTCTATGGTTTTAAAATAATTTTGCTTCTAAATGCTAGCAACAATTAAATTGCGTAACCCGGACTAGTCGTCCAAAGCTTTCTCGATATTTAACAAAACAAATGCACGGTGTGCCTTTACTTCGGCAGTGTTTCCAGGAGCTGCTTTTAACATTTTTTGAATAGACAATAAATTGGAATAGGCGGCAGCTCTGCTGATGGCATCGTAACCGGATTTACTTTCTTTATCAGCCATGCGGATTAATCGACTCACATACATCTCTTGTAATAACATTCTATGCGTATTTACGGTAGGTGTATTTAAATCGGCAGAGAAAATACCTGTTGTTAATTGGTCAATAACTTCTTGAACAGATAATCGGTTTCCGTACAATCGAGAGTCTGTTATACGCAATAATGTTTTTGGATTTAGCACATGATCTAACACACCACTTTGCATGGCCATAACCCTTGCATGCAATTTGGGATCTTCCTCTTTGGCGAAGAATCCAAAGCCACGACGTTGGGTTTGCAAGTATGGAATTATTTCGGCAGGCACTTCCATAGCATTTGGAGCGAAAGCATACTGATTCAAAGCGTCCAATGCCTGTTTTTGTTGAGCATAAGAAACAGGCGTATAAGGATAAGGTGCGTTTGCTTGTCCAGGTAAAGGCCTGCTAACATAAATACCACCAATGTACCTCGAAATCACTCCCATCATGGTACTATAGTTACCACTTAATACACCAAACGTAGAAATTAATTCTTGAAAACCTGCATCACCAGAAAAATCTGTAGGCTTTAAATTTTTCATTAACGATTGGGTTAACTGTACGCGTTCGATTCCATAGGTAATGGCATCCGAACTTAAATCATTCACCATTACGCGTGGATCAATGCCTTTTCCTGGGTTTCTCATGTCATCGGCGTCATTTCCGAAAGTTAAGGCCGGGTCAATATTTTTTTCGGCAATTTTACGCAAACGCTCTTTTTCGGTTTTTTCGTCGGAACTGCCTAAGCTATATCCATATTCAATTACCCATTTGTCGTAAGGGCCAGGAGTGTTTTGACAGAATTGAACGGGTTTGCCTTGGGGATGAATATTAATCGCTGGATAATCCATCACGGAACCAATTAAGCCGTTGGCTTGGGTGTGATTGCGATCTTTCAATTGCTCGGGAGAATTCAATTGAGACGCTTTCATATTATGCATTAACCCCAAAGTGTGTCCCATTTCGTGCAATACCAAGTAATGGATAGATTCTTCAATTAATCTTGACTTTTCACTTTCTGGAGCCGCAGCTGCGGCCAATAAGGTCTGGCCAAATAAGGTTTCTGCATGTAAATGTTCACCAGCAGAACAGCTGCCGAGGTGATGTGAAATTTGGTTAGTGTTTAATTCCTCCGTTTCGTTTTGGTTTTCACCTTCGTTAGACTGTAATCCAGTTTTGAATATTTTTTCAAATTTGAAACGATTGGTTAAGAATACAAATTCAAACATGATATCGGCACCCAAAATTTCACCGGTACGAGGATTAACAAAGCTTGGGCCATAACCGCCAAAAGGAGGATTAGGAGATGAAGTCCAGCGCAATACGTTATAGCGAATATCGCCAGCATCCCAAGAGGCAGTAT
>JBJOFM010000227.1:0-10478 GCA_046048755.1 Bacteroidota bacterium
ATCTTTATTTGAACAAATGAAAAAAGTCGGATTACTTTTAAGTATATCAATTTTGGTGGCAGTATTATTTACGCTTGATTCATGCAAGAAAAATGAAAATATAATGGAGAAACCCAATGTAGACTTCTCCTTTACAATTGGCAAACTTACTGTCCCGTGTGAAGTATTATTTCAAAATAAAACAATAGGCGCAACAAGTTATACTTGGGATTTTGGAGATGGAACCACTTCAAAAGAAATTAATCCTAAAAAAACATTTTCGGTGGAAGGAAACTACTCGGTAACTTTAGCTGCGACTGGCAAAAGAGGTACAGCTTCTTTATCAAAGCAAATACTTATTGAAGCTTCTAAACCTGAATTTTCTACTTTTACAGACCCTAGAGATGGTCAAACATATAAAACAGTAAAAATAGGTAAACAATGGTGGTTTGCACAAAACTTAAATTATAGTTCAGGAGGTTTTTGCTATGATAAGAGTCCAGCCATGTGCGGAACTTATGGTCGCGTATACCAATTGAAAGATGCATTATTAGCCAGTCCACCAGGTTGGCACCTTCCAAGTGAATCAGAATGGAAACAATTAATAGATTATTTGGGTGGGACAGCAATTGCCGGAGAAAAAATGAAAAGTACTACCGGCTGGGCAGTCAACACCACTGCTACAAATAGCAGTGGCTTTTCAGCTCTTCCAGGCGGATATTTGAATGGGTCATTATTTGATTGGGTTGGCACTCTCGGCTTTTGGTGGAGTTCTAATAAATACTTTAACCAAGAAACTGGCTGGCGCATTGAATTGAATTGTAATTTCGCCGACTTATCTTACCAATACACAGCTACAGACATGTATTATTCTATTCGATGTGTTAGGGATTAATCAATTTGATGATTAAAATTTTGGAGCAACCCTTATTACATAAAATGAAAAAAGTAAGACTATTTTTGAGTTCTGCATTAGTAGTAGCGTCATTATTTACGCTTGATTCTTGCAAGAAAAACGAAAGTACCATTGAGAGTCCATCAAAAAAGGCAATACCAAAAGTTGACTTTTCTTTTGCAAGTAGTGAATTTATTGCCCCTTGTGATGTTTTGTTTGAAAATAAAACGATAAATGCACTAAATTATAATTGGAATTTTGGAGATGGAACCTCTTCAAAAGAAATAAATCCTACAAAAACATTTTCTGTAGAAGGCAACTACTCAGTAACTTTAACCGCAACAGGAGAAGGCGGAATTGATTCTATAACAAAGCGTGTTCTAATTAAATCCAGACCATCCACTGCTGAGTTTTCCACTTTTACAGATCCGAGAGATGGTCAAACATACAAAACAGTTAAAATTGGCAACCAATGGTGGTTTGCACAGAATTTAAATTACCAAACAAGTTATGGAAGTTTTTGCTACGATAATAACTCCGGAAATTGCGCTATTTATGGTCGTTTATATAAAAATACAGCTGCTGCATTGTATGCCTGCCCACCAGGTTGGCATCTACCAAGTGAAGCAGAATGGGAACAATTAATAAATTATTTGGGTGGTAAATTAGTTGCAGGTGGTAAAATGAAAAACACCACTGGTTGGGACAAACCTAATACTGGTGCTACAAATAGCAGTGGATTTTCAGCTCTTCCAGGCGGTTACCAAGCAATTGTCAACCATTATTTTTATGGTATTGGCACTGTTGGTGGCTGGTGGAGTTATCCGACGAAAGACCCCAGCTATTCGTCTTCTGCCTATGTTCGAACCCTAAGTTACAATAATGATTATGTTTACAGAGACGATATCGAGACTGATAGTTATAATGGTTTTTCTGTACGATGTGTCAAGAATTAATCAATTAGCCAAATGAAGTTTGAATAAAATCTCATTCGATTAAATACTTGATTTTAAATAAAACTTCAATGTATAAATCAACCTGTTCCAGCCGTTTTAGTTGAACAAACCTAAATCCAAACGGAATACTTACTAATGATTCAACAATAAATCGACTATTATCGTAAACTTTCCATTCGATACTGAATAATTTAAATATTTTGTAGATAATAAAGTACAAAATGTTATTTTTGTACCATGTTGAAACAGTTAATCTTAATTGGTTTAATTACAATTTCTTCTTCCTTGTTCGCTCAAGCAGGCTTTGATGACGACGTTCAGGACGTGGCCGTACCCGTTGATGGCGGAATTACCCTGGTTGTTGCAGGCGCGATCGCCTACGGCATCCGTAGAAACAAGCAAAAAAACAGCGGTATTTAATTGTTCCCAGTGGGCGCGCAATTGCCCAACTTAACCTACTTCTTTTTCAATTAAATTCTGAGAAATTAAAGTATAAAGTCTCAACGCTAACTTAGAATGATTAGCGTTAATTGTACTCCTAAGTTTACACTTTTTACTTTGTCAACAAACACAAGAAATGGCCCACTTCTTGCGTTCTACCTTTGTACAAGTTTAACGTACCTGAATTTTGTACCCATTAAAAAATAATAAGATGAAAAAGTTTTTAATTGCATTGGCCATAATTGTAGTAGCCTCTTCCTGTGGCTCCCAAAAAAAAGCTTGCTCCCCTGCTCGGAAAAGCTACTATCATAAAACCTTCTTGAATTTCTAAAACCCAATCATGGAATATAGAAGAATGGGGAAAACAGGCTTGCCGATGAGCGAGCTGAGTTTCGGATCATGGATAACATTCGGCAATCAAATCGATTATAAATTATCGGAATTACTCATGGATATAGCCTACGATGCCGGAGTGAATTTTTTCGACAATGCCGAAGTCTATGCCGCCGGAGAAAGCGAACGAGTAATGGGCGATATCTTATCCAAAAGAACATGGTCCCGCGATTCCTACATTCTCAGTTCCAAAGTGTTTTTTGGTGCAGGTGCCAAAGTTCCAACCCAAAAAGGATTGCATAGAAAGCACGTTGTGGAAGCGTGTAATCAAGCATTAATACGATTAAAAACCGATTATTTGGATCTATACTTTTGCCACAGACCGGATAAAGAAACACCCATCGAAGAAACTGTTTGGACCATGCACCAGTTGATTCTTCAAGGTAAAATACTATACTGGGGCACCTCCGAATGGAGCGCTCAGGAAATCATGGAAGCCCATGCAGTTGCTCAACGATACAACCTCATCGGACCTGTGGTTGAACAACCCCAATACAACATGTTGGTCAGGGAAAAAGTAGAAGTAGAATATAACCAAATCTATAAGACAACCGGCTTAGGCACCACCATCTGGAGTCCACTTGCTAGTGGCTTTTTAACAGGAAAATACAAAAACAATACGGATCCCAATGCCCGATTGAATCGCGGGGAATTAGGTTGGTTAGCCGATCGATTATTGCAAGAACAAAACCATATTATCGTAGATAATCTCTCCTCCCTTGCCGCAGATCTTGGAACTACGTTACCGAAATTGGGAGTGGCATGGTGCTTAAAAAACCCCAATGTCTCAACTGTAATACTGGGAGCCACCAAACCACAGCAATTACAAGAAACTTTGCAATCAACCGAAGTAGTTCCGTTACTTACTGCCGATGTTATGGAACAAATTGAAACCCTATTGAATAACAGACCACAACACCCGCCCTATTAAATTCATTTCCCCCTTCCCCTATAAATAGAAACCTTTATTTTTGTCGATCTTTTGAAGCAGCTGTCAAAACACAATCCCGTTCAAGTAACTAAAATCAACGTATTACTCGTTGATTGGTCTTTGGTGATTGGTAATTTCATCGAACAGGCCTTTGCAAACAGAAACAAAACCCAGCGATTAAACCGCACAATTGCCGGTTTATTCTTACTGATTTTCTCCCTGTTTACTATACCTATTCTACAAGCCGACCCTATCAAAAAGGCACTAAAAGCTATAAAGAACAATCAAAAAGAAGTAGCGCTGCAAAAATTATTATTAAGACAGCTTACCAAAGATAGCATTAATCCCGTTTTTTGGCATGCAATAGCCCTTTGCTTAGACAACGAAATAAGTAAACCCACTGCTTATGAAACCTATTTGTATAGCGTGCGATGCTGGGGTGTAGTAAAAGATCCCGATCGTATAAAAAAAATCGAAAAAAAATATAAAATTACCGCACTTAACACAGACTCGCTTTTGCAAATTGCCACCGTAGATTGGATTGCTCATCAACCCAATTTCGACCTAAACTCTGCCAGAGCTCTGCTGAAAATCCTAGAAGAAAACACCTCTTTATTAGTGGAGTTTCAAAAATTAATCATCGGCCCCATCGAAAATTGGAGTTCGGTATCGGTAAAAACACATTTAAAACTGTTGGATGTTCAAGAAGAGTATATCGATAAACTTGAATTTGATTCCATTCTCAACTCCAGAAACATCAACGCCCTGAAGAACAGAAGAGATCAGCTCGCAAATCTTCCAACTTATGCCATTACAGACAAAACCAAAGCCTTACTTAAGATGGCCCAGGATACACTCATGCAATGGGAATTTGAAGAAATGCAGGCCGAAGAAACGCTGGAAGCATTCGCCCGATTTTTAAAGAATTACCCCAATGCATCGGAGTTTCAAAAGACCTGGATAGCCCAAAAATCCGAATCCATCCGTTTCAATACCGCGCAACAATTAAATACCGTAGAATCCTACGATAATTTCCTTCAACTTTACCCCAAAAGTCAATACCGCGATAGAGCATTATTGTTAAAGCGCGCTCTTACGGTGATTCCTGTACCTGCGAAAAAAGCAAATGGAAAATTTGGCTTTGTTGATTCCGCCAATTTACAACCTTGGTTGGAGTACGAATATAAATTAGCCTACCCATTACATCGATTTAATAATCCCAATAAAATTCAAGAAAATGGAGCCACACTCATCCCAGGCTGCGCCTTAGTGATGATGGAAGATACCTTCGGACTTATTGAATTCACCTACATTACAAAAGATGGTAAACCTTTCACCAAAAACAACTACGAACTAATCCATCAATTTTCTCCCAACCTTGCATTTGTTCAGCGCGGTGGCCGATGGGGAATTCTCAATGCCCAAGGCAAAGAACTCATTCCCTGCAAATTTGAAAATCTTAGGTTTGATACTGCCCAAAAGCGAGGAGCACTCCAAATGGGTAAAACTTGGGCCTTATTTAACGAATTCGGAAAGTTAATTACAGCACCCAAATACTCCCATTTTGGATTTCAATCATCGGAAAATAACCCCAATGAATCAAACCCAAATCTCTGGGTTAAGGGAAAATGTGCAGCGGCAGTAAATGGACAGTGGGGACTAATCGATACTGCAGGAAACGCATTAACTCCGTTTGCCTACGAATCCATGAGCACTTTGCCGCATGGCAGATTTCTTGGTAAAATTAATGCCGGTTATTGCGTTTGGAGAGATAGCGCCAATTGTACAACGGAATACTCAGAAACCGTGGATTTCGGAAAACCCTATACCTTAATTCAACAAAATAATCTATGGGGAATCATTGATACCATTGGTAAAGTGATTTTGCCACCCATCTATGAAAAAGCGTTGTTAGTGGATGCTACTATTGCCTTGCTAAAAAATAAAAAGTGGACATTCTATTACTCCAAAGGGGAATTTACTTTGCCAATCAAAGGAAACATAGACGACTTTCGATTACACGGAGATGGTATCGTGTTTGCTAAACAAAAGAAAACGTGGTTAATGTATCACGCAGGTACGAGGACAATCCGCAAAATTTCAACTCCCAAACATAAGCAGTTAACCGACACCTTGCTCTTCGAATATTTCGGAAACAATGGATTTATAACCCATATCAACGGAAGGCCGTTAATCAAAGATACTTTGTCCAACATCTCGCCATTGAATAATCACGAATGGTTAGCCACCAAATCCACTGGAACAGGACTTTTGTGTATTCCCTCTATGGAATGGAGCTTACCGCCGTTGTATCAAGACGTAATTAATAGCGAATATCCCAATTTATATATCGTTCAGAAAAACAATAAATGGGGCGTAGTGAATACCTTCAACAACGAAATAATTCCTATTCAATACGATGCAATTAGCGATGGAGAGTTCCCCGGTTATTGGTTTGCACTAAAAGGCGAAACTACCCTCTGGATTGATGCAGCTGGTAGAGAAATATTGTATCCTTAAATTTCCGTTCGTAATATTGTTGGGTTATGAACAAAAAAATCATCGTTAGAACCCTATTGTCTGGCATTGTAGTATTTGTCTGGCAATTTATCAGTTGGGCAGTTTCCCCCCTGCACCAATCCTCACAAAGTCACACCCCAAAACAAGACAGCGTCATGCAATTTTTAAACAGCATGAACCTGGAAGAAGGTGGCTATTTTATGCCGATGCCAAAACCCGGCAGTTCCCCCGAAGAGTACGAAAAATTTGCTAACGAAAACGAAGGAAAACCTTGGGCACAATTAATTTATCACAAAAACAATCGCAACGATATGTCGTTGAATATGATTCGCGGCCTGTTCGTGGATCTATTACTTGTGTTTTTATTGTTCGGTTTATTGGATTTAATTCCCGCAATTTCTATCCTTCAAGGTGCTTTATACGCCTGCACCATCGGAATTATTGGATTCATATACGAGCCCTACACCCATTACATTTGGTATCAGCAACCCGGCATTTGGTCTTACTTGTTAGACGCCTTAGTACCCTATGCTATAATCGGTGCATTATACGCCAAATTCTGGCGTAAGTAATCGAATATTACCGCCGAGGACCTATCTTTGCAGGCCTTTGGCGATGGTCCCGTAGTAGAATGGATACTACGAAAGTCTCCGGAACTTTAGATCCGCGTTCGATTCGCGGCGGGACCACCAAATTATATATTTATTGTGTTCAAGGATAAATAAACTGGCTACCCTGTTCATTATATCATATAATTTAAAAAAAGGTGGATTGCATATCAATCCAACCCATAAATATCATACACCTCCGTTGAATCGATTTTGTGATAATTGAGATTGATTTTTGAACCAAATGCCTCTTTAGATATCACGATAAATTTCAATCCCAACCTTCGCAGAGAATCTGTATACTCCGTCCGTTGTATCTTTTCATTCCGATCCGACCAACCCTTTCTGTGCGCAAAATACAGCAGGGTAGGAACCTCGTTCGAATTCACAAAAATCAAATCGGTTCGTTTTGCAAATTTATCTAAATCTTTTTCTAAGTTTTCAAATTTTGCATATTTCGGTTTAATTCGAAAATCATGCTGCCAATTTAAAATATTCTCCATCACCACCACCGTTAATATTAGATACATCCATTTCGGTTCAAATCCACTCGCAGCATAGCCAGCCACAAAGCACATCACCGGAGCAAAAGGCACTATATAGTAACTATGAATCGCAAACGTCTCGCCCGATTTTAACATCAGCAAGAAAAAAACCGAAGTACAAAGTAGCAGAACATAGATAACCAAGGGTTGCGATCTTCTGTTTTTGCAGGCAACAATACATCCCCCAAGGAAGAGAATAAAACCCGTTATATGAAGGGAATCCAAATAGTATTTCTCTAAAACAAGTTGAAGGTTCTCCCATATTTCTACAACCCCAATGCCTATCGATTTCCCCATGAAAAAATGCTTGAGTCCATAAAAATTGGTTAAATAGGGTACCCACTTAAAATAATACCAACCCACAACAGTGATGGTTATTACATTCACCGAAATAAAGATTGTTTTAATCTTTGAGGATACGTTATTTGAGAATATAGGCACAGCGAATGCCATGAGTAGGTAGCCCATGGGTAATTTAGATAAAATGCCCAACGTGGTGAAGACGAAATACACAAACAAGTAAACCCCATTTTGCTTTATAATTAAATACATCAGTCCATTATACATGCCGATAAAAACCAAAGAAACCGCAAACGTATCGGGCATTATTTTTCTAGAATACGCAAACCAAATCGACCCTAATAACAACATTGCACTGCTAAATGCATGGTTGAGCGAAAAATACGTTTTAATGATTTTAAAGAAATACCAAATTCCGATGGTAGAAACAACCAAATTGATGATCCTACCGTACCAATGTTGATAACCAAAAATCTTAGCCAACAAAAAAATTAAATAATTGAGGATTGGAAACTCCATCCCTGTAATTCCTGTTTTTTCTCCACCTACATCAATCCTTGGGTATAAAAAACGATCATCGATTTCAAGATAATTTCTTGCAACCATGGTTACCGTAGTTTGCCGCCAATTGTGTGCCGCATCCAACGGGGGATTTGTAATTCCATACAAACGAATTAGGAAAAAGAAAATCAACCAAAAACGAATGTCTGTTACGTATTTATTCAATGTATGCATCACATCGCCTGTGTCTTCATAATTTAGACAAGCCCTCCAAAGAAACAAAAAATCCGCTAATTTTGAGTAGGATTAAACCCGTTTCTGAAGATATAATTTCTTTGTTTGAACCAACCAAACCACTACATAAAAGTTAAAGAAACCACTAGATGTCAACCCCGCACGAAAAAACAGCCATCAAAGCCACCTATTTTAGTATTGCGGGCAATACAATCTTAGCAATAATTAAAGGTTTGACAGGATTTTTTGGAAACTCGTATGCCTTAATTGCTGATGCTATCGAATCAACCACCGATATTTTTTCCTCTTTTTTGGTATTATTCGGACTAAAATATGCTAATCGTCCTGCAGATAAAAACCATCCTTATGGTCATGGAAGAGCAGAACCATTGATTACATTTATCGTCGTTGGCTTTCTAATTACCTCCGCATTGGTTATTGCTCATGAAAGCATTATCAATATTCAAACACCCCACGAATTACCGAAAAAATGGACCCTATGGGTCTTGATTCCTCTCATTCTTTGGAAAGAAATTTCCTTCCAATTGGTGATGAAAAAAGCCAAAGAAACCAACAGTTCATCCCTAAAAGCAGACGCATGGCATCATCGAAGTGACGCAATTACCTCCATAGCTGCCTTAATCGGGATATCTATTGCCCTATTTTTGGGAGAAGGATACGAAACGGCCGATGATTGGTCCGCTCTCTTTGCTTCTGGATTCATCCTATATAATAGCTACAAAATATTCCGTCCGGCTTTAGGTGAAATCATGGATGAACATTTATTTGATGATTTGATCATCGACATAAAAAACGTCTCTTTAACAGTGGATGGAATTATCGAAACCGAAAAGTGTTTTATTCGAAAAGCCGGCATGAAGTACCATGTAGATCTTCACGCCATTGTTAATGCAGATATTTCAGTAAAGCAAGGGCACGACATCGCCCACAACTTAAAAGATACATTAAAAAATCAAATACCTCAATTAGGACATATTTTAATTCATGTAGAACCTCATGAATAAATCGTAAGAAGATTTAACTAGTCCCTGTATGTTTTACTTTAAGTAACCCATTGGTTTACTGACGATAAATTGACTATCCACTGCATTTGGTTTAATAATTAATCAACTATGTTTGTTACCAATATAAAATTACCTATGAAAAAAATCACACTTACTTTTGTTATATTCATTGCCGTTTTTAATAGCATCAACGGACAACATTTTTATACAAATATTTCCTCAGGGATACAATGGCCTACTAGTAAATCAAATTCTGGAATGTTTGGTTCTGGAAATGTAAACATCGATGTTGAAAATAATTACACCTACACAACCCGCCCTATTTCTTTCGCACAGGGCAAATTACTTACATTCTCTGCTGGGTACAAAATGAAAAAACCATTGGGATTTGAAATACAATATGGTATATACAACAGTGATAAATTTACCGTTAGTTGGATAACCCCATCATCAACTTCGAACAGCACAATTTTTTCAAAAACCTGGAATATCAACCCATCCATTGTCTTTTTCGCCAATCAAAATCAATCGTCAAGCATCCTAAAAAATATGTATGGTAAAGTTGGAGCTTGTTTTGGATCTGGTACTATTTTCCGAGAAAATTCATACATCAATAAAGACGATGATATTACCAACCATTGGAATCATGAAATCCTTGTAAAGCAGCAGCTGGGAATAACCGCTGCAATAGGATATATTTATCCAATAATCAAAAATTTATCGATTAACACAGAAATTGCAATTACCTCGGCAACATTAGCAACCCGTTCATTAGTAACAACTTCATTTACTTCAAACGGAGTTGATGTTTTGAATTCTTTAGTAATGAACGAACGTGAAGTTATTTATTCTGACGATTTCACCATGAATCACAATAAAGTTGACCCGAACCAACCCTCCATGTCAAGTAAAAGTTACTATAGTTTCAATGGCATTGCTTTAAAAATTGGTTTGCAATATGCCTTTTGATGGCTTCCAACTTTATTAAAAACAATCTGCCAAAATCCGTTTCATCGAAAATACCCAAATTAAGGTATTTTCCATTACCAGTTCTTTTTCGTATTTCGTATATAATTCGTCATCGAAAAAAAGAACCTAAACCCTAAGTCAACTTCCAATTACCTCTTATTTGAATTGGAAGATAGAAAAT
>JBJOFM010000228.1:0-6736 GCA_046048755.1 Bacteroidota bacterium
ATTTAGTTTAGTGGATTCGTCTAGAAGTAAGGAAGGCGTTGGTAAGTCGTTTTGGGATTTTGGCAACGGCAAACGAGATACCACATTGCCATACACCGTGAAATACAAATTCACAGCTGAAGGTAATTATCGCGTTAGATTGATTTCGGAAACAACGGTTGGATGCAGGGATACTATAGACTCTATGTTTGTGGTTGAACCCGCTCCGGTAAATGCGGCTAAGTTTACGACAATAAACCCTTGTTTTAAAAACAATTTATTTGACTGGGAAGATAAAACTACAATAAAATCGGGGACTTGGTCCGTAACTTGGAACTACGATAAAACGCAATCTTCTACGAATACAAAGGTTACTGGATACAAGTTTTCTGACACTGGAACGCAGCGTGTGATCTTAAAGAGTGTTTCTGACAAGGGTTGCGAGGATACAGATACTTTTTCGGTGTATGTAGCTAAGGAGCCCAAGGCGTTCTTTATCGTGAAGGATTCAAGTATCTGCTTTGACAATCATTTCTTTACGTTTGACGATAAATCAACGGTAGGAACAGGTAAGGATCCTTTGGCTTTGCGAAGAAGTTGGGTTTTTGGCGATAATACCGTAGGTACTGCAAATACGATTCCTAATAAAACTTTCCCTAAATCGGGTAAGTTTTTTGCACGTGCGATTGCGGTTACCAATATGGGTTGTAAGGATAGCTTCCAGCGCGATATTGAGATTTTGGGTAACCCTGATGCCAGTATAAAAGTGAATGCAGCGGATCAGTGTTTGAAAGGAAATACGTTTAAGGTGAAAATGGAATTTCCATGGGGAGGTGCCGGTGCTTTAACCCATTCTTGGAGATTTGGAGATGGTGCAACAAGTGCTTTGGATAGTGTATCCCATACGTATGCTAGCTTAGGGAAATACAGAATAACCCACGCAGTGAAATCAAATAAAGGATGTGCTGATTCTGCTTGGTTGGATGTGAATGTGGTTGAAACTCCGGTGGTAGCAATGAGTAGCAATAGAGATACAGCTTGTTTAGGGGGAGGTAAATTTGATTTTACGGATAATACTACCTTTAGCGGTACCTATGTTTCAAGTTGGGATTTTGGGGATGGTACCTCGGCCAATACAAAAAATGTATCGGGGAAAAGTTTCGTAAATGCGGGCAAATTTGCTGTCAAATTACGCGTGGTTACAGGGGATGGATGTATTGATTCTGCAACCAAGCAAATTGAAATCAATGCGGTTCCGAAAGCGTTCTTCGTTGTGAATAAGCCTGTACAATGTTTGCAAGGCAATAAGTTTGTGTTTAGTAATGGCTCAAATGGAAATGGTGCGTCAGGGGTAAATTATCAATGGTATTTGAATTCTGTATTGATGACCACATCGAACAATTTGCCCGATGTAACTGCTCCCGATACAGGGGATTATAAAGTTGGTTTGAGAGCAATTTCGGATAAAGGTTGTGCTACCGCGATGGAAATGGATTTACGAGTGAATGAGCATCCTGTTGTAAGCATTACGGGTGGTGTGGCTTGTGCCTCTTCTCCAATGAATTTTACATCTACTGCGAGTGTAAAACGAGGTTTTATCGCCAAGTATGATTGGAATTTTGGGAATGGTGGTACGTCAAATCAAGCGAATCCTGTGTACACATACAATGCACCGGGAGCGTATAATGTTGTATTGATAGCAACGTCGGATCAGGGTTGTATAACCACTACTTCTGCCTTGCCTGTTACAGTAAAGGTGAAACCTAAAGCTGATTTTACATCTAAATATTTACTATCTAGAGGGTTTGAGACGGATTGGAAATTTGATTTTACCGGACAGGATGCGGATGTTTATAATTGGTTGTTTGAAGATGGTCAGTTTGCATCAGGTCAAGGACCTATATTGGCAACATTCGCCGATACAGGGAATTTTGCTGTTTATCTACGTGTAGTTAATAGTTCTGGGTGTTCAGATAGTGTAAGAAAATATATTTTCTTGAAACCAGAGTTGTTGCGTCACCAGATAAATGCATTTTCGCCGAATGCCGATAATTTAAATGATGAATTTGCACCGGATAAGTTCTCGTTTGGCGTAACCAAATACCGTATGCGTATATTCAATCGTTGGGGTGAGATTTTGTACTTTACCGAGGACCCCAGAAAAGGTTGGGATGGCTCTGATTCTAAAGGTGGACAATGCCCAGAGGGCGCGTATGCCTACCAGATTTCTTTCCGTTATATCGATGGAAAAATGTACACCTTTGAGGGCGTAGTTATGTTGTTGAAATAATGTAAGGATGAATTTATAATGATGTGCCATTGTACATCTTACAAAGAAAAAGGCCGCTATTGCGGCCTTTTTCTTTATTGTCACCTAATTGATAAGGTTAGATTTAAATTTTAGGGAATATCGAATTCTGTAATCGTTGAATTTTATTTCTAATTACCCGTTGTAATTCCTAGTTAGTATAAAGAAGAGTATGGATACTTAGTGTTAACCTAAGTAAGCCTTCAGAATCTTGCTTTTGCTTGATTTTCTTAATCTGCGTAGCGCTTTCTCTTTGATTTGTCTCACACGTTCGCGCGTAAGGCCAACTTTTTCAGAGATATCTTCTAAAGTGTGTGCTGCATTACCATCCAATCCGAAGTAATATTTCAATACATCGCGTTCTTTGTCTGATAAGGTAGAAATAACACGATTAATCTCATTTTGAAGCGACTCATTTAGTAGAGGCATATCGGGATTGGGTTCGTCGTTTTGATCCAATACACCCAATAACGTATTGTCTTCGCCTTCGGCTAAAGGAGCGTCGATGCTTAAGTGCCTACCCGATGAACGCAAAGCATTTTCAACTTCAGTTAATGGAATTTCCAAGGATTCCGCAATTTCCTGTGGCGTTGGTTCACGTTCTAACTCTTGCTCTAATCGAGCGGAAGCTTGGGTGATTCTGCCTAGGCTACCTACTTTGTTAAGTGGCAGACGAACAATACGGCTTTGATCCGCTAACGCTTGCAAAATGCTCTGACGAATCCACCATACAGCGTAGGAGATGAATTTAAAACCGCGGGTTTCATCGAAGCGTTTAGCGGCTTTGATTAATCCCATGTTTCCTTCGTTGATTAAGTCACCCAGGGTTAAACCTTGGTTTTGGTATTGCTTAGATACGGATACTACGAAACGAAGGTTGGCGTTTACTAATTTTTCCAATGCTGCTTGGTCCCCTTCGCGAATTCTTCGTGCCAATTCAACCTCTTCTTGAGCGTCGATCATTGGAACTTTAGAGATTTCGTTTAGGTACTTGTCGAGCGATTTGTTTTCGCGGTTGGTAAACTGTTTGGAAATTTTAAGCTGCCTCATCTATTAATATGGTATCTAAGATATGTTATCGAGAAAGGTTGTTTTTGCTGGATCAAATGCGAATATATTCAGCCTTGCAAATATACAAAGATTCTGTGAAATTGTTTTTAGAAAAAATGGAATAATTGATGGGTAACGGTGGCGACATTATCTGGAATTGTATCTACGAAACGTTCAAGATAAGAAGCGACTTTAAAAACAATAAAAGCGCCGATATAAGCGATTAATCCATAGGCGAGGAATTGAATTATGGGCCATTTCCAACTTCCTGTTTCGCGTTTCATTACGGCCATCGTACTCATGCATTGTAAAGCGAAAGCATAAAAGACGATTAAGCTTAAAGCATAGGGAAGTCCGTATAGGGGTCTGCCTGTTTCTGGGTTAATTTCGGCTTGCATTTTATCTCGAATACCTTGGGTATCGTCTTCTTCGCTTTGAAATAATGTGCCCATTGTTCCAACAAAGACTTCACGTGCGGCAAAGGAAGAAATTAATGCGATTCCTGTTTTCCAATCATAACCCAAAGGCTCGATGGCAGGTTCAATGAACTTCCCGATATGTCCTGCATAGGATGCTTCTAATTTATTGGGATTGTTTTTCATTGCATCGCGGGGGCCGAAATTGGATAGTCCCCACAACACCATTGAGATTAAAACAATTACTTTTCCTGCCTCGGTAAGAAACGATAGGCATTTAAGCCAAGCTTGATGAACGACTGTTTGCAGACGGGGTTTTTGGTATGTGGGTAGTTCCAAAATAAACTCTGATCCTGTGGCTTTGGATTTAGTGGATAAATTTAGAAAGAAAGCTAGGATAATTGCTACCACTATTCCCGACATGTAGGCTGCAGTAATTACAAAAGTCTGTGCATGAAAAGGACCCCAAAACTCGCTTAGTGGTATTGCAATGGAAACTAACAAAACATAAACGGGTAAACGCGCACTGCAGCTCATAAGGGGGATTACCAACATCGTGGCAAGTCGTTCAGATTTACTTTTGATGCTTCGGGTAGCCATTATACTGGGTATTGCGCAGGCAAATCCTCCAACCATTGGGATGATGCTTCGGCCATTAAGCCCCAATTTGCGCATGATTCTATCGGTAATAAATGAAGCTCTTACCATGTAGCCGGAATCTTCTAAAATTCCGATGAAAAAGAATAATATGAAAATTTGAGGTACAAAAACGATTACCACTTCTAAGCCGCTGAGTAAACCGTCTGTTAGGAAGTTCGTAACCAAGGAATCAGGTAATGCATCGGTTAATGCATTCGAAATCCATTGAAAACTGGTTTCTATCCATTCCATGGGATAGGCCGCCAAACTGAAAACTCCCTGAAATAAAATTAACATTATTAGGGCGAACAGAATATATCCCCAAATTGCGTGTGTGGCCCATTGATCGAATTTTAACGTGAGACTTTGCCAGTTGTTCAGTTTTTTTGATGTACAAGTTCTAACAATCTCTTCGATATACTTGTATCGATTCAACGTTTCTTGACTTAAGCCATCCAATGTAGCTCCTTGCCAATGCGCAGAAAGTCTTTCTTTTAATTGGGTTTCTGGAACAATGGATTTTGGAACGCTGGCTTCATCAATTATTTTCCAGACCGGTTCGGTGAATTTGTCGTTTCTCGGATTAAACCAGACACAGGGAACGTCTAAGGTGTTTTTTAGTGATTCTAAATTTATATCAATTCCCCTTCTTTCTGCAGTATCCTGCATTGTTAAAACGCAGGCGGTGGGAATGCCGAGTTCAGCAATTTGTGAATACAGCAATAAGTTTCTTCTGAGATTGGAAGAGTCTAACACTACCAATAAAACTTCGGGTTTTTCCTGTTTCTCTAGACCAAGAATATATTGTACAACAAGTTTTTCATCCTCGGCTTGGGAGTATAAACTATAAATCCCTGGTAAGTCGATTAAGGAATAGTTTGTCTGGTTATGCGTGGTTTGGCTTTCAAAAGCCTCCACCGTGGTACCCGGTAAATTGGATGTTTTTTGTGTTAAGCCGGATAAGCGATTAAACAACGTAGATTTTCCGCAGTTGGGATTACCAATGAAAGCTACGCGTTTGGATGTATTCATCGGTTTTAGTTCTCGCAGGGAGCTACTTCTAGCAAACTTGCTTCTTCCGCACGTAAACCTAATAGGTAACTATCAATTTGATAGGCTATTGGACTACCTCCAGCTGCTGAGAAAACACGGGTGATTTCAGTGCCAGGGACACAGCCCATTTCTGCTAATTTTAATGAAAACGCACCTTCTTTGATTGAGGTAATTCTGGCTTTCTGACCACAACTTAGTTGCTCAGCCGTATTAGAAGAAAAATCCGTTTTCTCGGTTCTCATTATTGCAAATTTAGAATGATTTTAAATAGTAAACAAGTAGGCTTACAAATGTTTATTATTTCGTGGCCAAAAATAGTTTGGAGCAATGCGATAATACCATGATAAAAATCAGATTTATTGATAACTCTAAGGTTACGAAGATGTTTGAATGACAGGGTAAAATCTGAAAATTACTAGCAAGAGCAATAGATTTGTCAAACCATGATAGATTTGTCAAGTTGTTGACTAGTGTCAAGTTGTGGATTATTCAGTTATTGATAATTTAGCAGACAGCTGAAATAAATTCCAGGCATGTTTGGCTTGAGAGGTTAACATGATCCAGCCGTTCCGTGTTTGGGCGCCCTGTTGTTGAAAATGTTGCATCAATTTGGTTTCCTCGGGATTGTAAATTAAATCGATTAAACTGTCGGTTGGATGTATGCAAAATTCAGGGATATCGGGCATGGAATTTACATTTGGCAACATCCCCGCTGGACTGGTATTTACCCAAAGTGTATTGGCGCTTGGTTTTCGGTTTTGTAATTCAGCCATGCTATGAACTGAGGAGGTGTAATCTGGGGTTCTGCTAAAATGTAAAAAGGGAATTCCTTTATTGGATAATAACTGCTTAACCGATTTGGAGGATCCTCCATTTCCAATAATTACTGCTTGATTAAACGGCTTATTAAAGCTGTTTACCGAATCTTCAAATCCCAAAATATCGGTATTGAAACCGATAAGATAATGGGTGTTGATTTCTGTATTGAGTTTTTTTTCGGAGGAATCATCGTTTTCCGATGGCGGAGGAATTTGCGAATTGAGTTCCAGTAAACTCAATTGTAGATTTTGAAGTAGAAATCGAAGTTGATTTAATGGTTCCTCTTTTTTTGGTAGGCATATTACCGTATTCACCGATTGCATGCGATACGCATCGGCCGCTATAAAATTAAGGTACGGTATGATGTTGGTTTTATGGGGTAGAGTGACATTAAAGCCCCGAATATTGGGGGATTTAACAATCGCGTTTAACGCATCAATGTTGTGTAAATCCCATAACTGGTAATTCCATT